>NZ_NEJX01000049.1:0-1365 GCF_002113245.1 Pseudomonas sp. B13(2017) | reverse complement strand
TACCTAATGAAATGGTCCTCCCAGGACTCCCCAGTGAAAGCCTAAGCTTTCACTGGGGGATCTAACTGGAGATCGCCGTTATGAATACTCAAAATCTTGCTCTTACCAGCTTGGATCTAGGCAAAAATTGTTTCCATTTCCACGGCCAGGATAGCCGTGGTCAGTACCTGTTCCGTAGCAAGATTTCTCGCAGCAAGGTTTTTTCCTACATCGCTCAACTACCACCCTGCACCTTGGCCATGGAGGCCTGTGGAGGCGCTCATTTCATGGCTCGATTCGCAGCCAGCTGTGGTCATCAACCCAAATTGATTGCCGCGCAGCATGTACGACCTTATGTCAAAAGTAACAAGAACGACTACACCGACGCCGAGGCCATTGGTGAAGCAGCCAGTCGTTCGGCAATGCGATTTGTTGCAATCAAAAGCGAAGCCCAGCAAGCGCTGAGCATGCTCAACATGACCCGTGAAGCTTTCATTCGGGACCGCACAGCGACGGTCAATCGAATCCATGCATTCCTGCTTGAGTGGGGCGTTAGCCTGGCGCCAACCTTCAAGTCGGTCAGAGAATTACCGGAAACCTTGGAAAAACTTCATGCTCCTGGCTCGGTCATTCGCCTTTTCGAACAGTTTCATGCGCACTTCAACTACCTCGACGAACAGGTCAAGGCACTCACCAAAGAGCTGGAGAGCCAGGTCGCTGGAGATGATCTGGCAACCCGTTTGATGACCATACCGTGTATTGGACCGATCACCTCCAGCGCCCTGGCTGCAGAATTAGGTGACGGTAAGCAGTTCAAACGAGGACGTGACTATTCGGCCTCGATAGGCCTGGTGCCCAAGCAGCTAACCACCGGCGGGAAACCGCGCTTGCTGGGTATCAGCAAACGCGGTGATCGCAATCAGCGACGGCTACTGGTGCAGTGCAGCCATACCTTCATCAACCACCTGGATAAGCAATCTGGGCGATTGGCTGATTGGGTGAGAGTGTTGCTGACTCGCCATCACCCGAATGTGGTTGTGTGCGCCTTGGCGAACCGACTAGCACGGATAGCTTGGGCAATCGCACACAGCCATGGCATTTATGAAGCAGGGCCAAGCGCACAGAACGCTTGACCCTGCGCTACCAAGCACCACCCAACGGTTTTTGCGATGCTGGATAACAGATGACGTAAACGGCCAACCGACCTGACGAAAAACCTGGGCTCCCACCCGGCTCTAAAGCCGATTTACCTAATCAGGATCGTCAGGCGCGACTTTCATCAAGGCGCGAACCTTAACCCTTCGACGCCGAATAGATTGCGGCAAGCCAACTACGCATCCAGATTCAGTATTGCAGAAACTGGGAGGACCATAGATGTGGGAGCGG
>NZ_NEJX01000048.1:0-1373 GCF_002113245.1 Pseudomonas sp. B13(2017) | reverse complement strand
GGCATGCCGATGATGATGATCACCGGCCAGAAGCCGATCAAGAAGTCCAAGCAGGGCCGTTTCCAGATCATCGACGTGTGCGGCATGATGGACCCCATCACCAAGTACACCCACCAGTTCGCCTCCGCCGACAACATCCCTTCGCGCATGCGCGAAGCCTTCCGCCTGGCTGAAGAAGAAAAGCCGGGGGCCGTGCACCTGGAGCTGCCGGAAGACATCGCCGCCGAGCAGACCGACGCACTGCCGATCCCGCCAAGCCTGCACCGCCGTCCGCTGGCCGAGCACGTGGCGATCGACGCTGCCGTGCAAAAGCTGCTGAACGCCCGCAACCCGATCCTGGTGATCGGCGCCGGCGCCAACCGCAAGATGACCGCCAAGGTCCTCAAGCAGCTGATCGACAAGACCGGCATCCCGTTCATCACCACCCAGATGGGCAAAGGTGTGGTCGACGAGCGTCACCCGCGCTTCCTGGGCAACGCCGCGCTGTCGTCGGGTGACTTCGTGCACCGCGCCGTCGAAGCTGCCGACCTGATCGTCAACATCGGCCACGACGTGATCGAGAAGCCACCGTTCTTCATGGTCCGTGGCGGCACCGAGGTCATCCACATCAACTTCCGCTCCGCCGAAGTCGATGCCGTGTACTTCCCGCAGGTGGAAGTGATCGGCGACATCGCCAACGCCGTATGGCAGATCAGCGAAGCGCTGAACGACACATCGCACTGGGACTTCACCCGCCTGATGGCCATCCGTGAAGCCAACGAAGCACAGATCGCCGAAGGTGCCGACGACAACCGCTTCCCGGTCTACCCGCAGCGCATGGTCGCCGACATCCGTCGCGTGCTGCCGTCCGAAGGCATCGTTGCCCTGGACAACGGCATCTACAAGATCTGGTTCGCCCGCAACTACAAGGCGCACAAGCCGAACACCGTACTGCTGGACAACGCCCTGGCGACCATGGGCGCCGGCCTGCCATCGGCCATGGCCGCGCACCTGGTGCACCCGGACCGCCCGGTGATTTCGGTTTGCGGCGACGGCGGCTTCATGATGAACAGCCAGGAGCTGGAAACTGCGGTACGCCTGGGCATGCACATCACCGTGGTGATCCTGCGTGACGACGGCTACGGCATGATCCGCTGGAAGCAGGCGAACATGGGCTTCACCGATTTCGGCCTGGACTACGGCAACCCGGACTTCGTCAAGTACGCCGAAGCCTACGGTGCCAACGGCCACCGCGTGGAAAGCGCCGAAGGCCTGCTGCCGCTGCTCGAGCACTGCATCAAGACCCCGGGCGTGCACGTGATCGACTGCCCGGTCGATTACAGCGAGAACGACCGCATCCTCAACAGCGAGCTGCGTGAGCGCGCGCTGGCGGT
>NZ_NEJX01000047.1:0-1520 GCF_002113245.1 Pseudomonas sp. B13(2017) | reverse complement strand
GATTTGCTGAGCAAGCAACAATACGCGGCCCTCGCCGCCGAACTGCAACTGCGTACCCAGGCGTTCATCGACGGTGAGTTCCGCGATGCCATCTCGGGCAACACCTTCGTCACCACCAACCCGGCCACCGGCAAGCAGCTGGCCGAAGTCGCCGCCTGCGACGTCAACGACGTGAACGTGGCCGTGGCCGCCGCCAAGCGCGTGTTCGAGCAGGGCACCTGGTCGAAGATGCAGCCGAACGACCGCAAGCACGTGCTGCTGAAGTTCGCCCAGCTGCTGGAAGACAACGCCCACGAACTGGCCGTGCTGGAAGCGCTGGACAGCGGCAAGCCGGTCAGCGAGTGCCAGAACGTCGACGTGCCGGAAACCATCCACACCATCCGCTGGCACGCCGAGCTGATCGACAAGATCTACGACGCCACGGCCCCGACCGGCAATGCCGCCGTGACCATGGTGGTGCGCGAGGCCATTGGCGTGGTCGGCCTGGTACTGCCGTGGAACTTCCCGCTGCTGATGCTGGCCTGGAAGATTGCCCCGTCGCTGGCCGCCGGTTGCTCGATCGTGGTCAAGCCAGCCAAGGAAACCACCCTCAGCGCCCTGCGCGTGGCCGAACTGGCCCATGAGGCGGGTATTCCTGCAGGCGTGTTCAACCTGGTGCCTGGCGGTGGCCGTGAAGTGGGCGAGGCCATTGGCCGCCACATGGACATCCCGATGGTCAGCTTCACCGGCTCCACCGACACCGGCCGCCTGTTCCTGAAGTACGCCGCCGAGTCCAACCTCAAGCGCATCGTCCTGGAGCTGGGTGGCAAGAACCCGGCCGTGGTCATGAACGACTGCGAGGACCTGGACGAAGTGGCCCAGTTCGTCACCGCCGGTGCGTTCTGGAACATGGGCGAAAACTGCTCCGCATCCTCGCGCCTGATCGTGCACAAGGACGTGAAGGACCAGCTGCTGGGCCTGATCGCCAAGCACCTGAAGGACTGGAAGCTGGGCGACCCGCTGGACCCGGACAACCGCCTGGGCGCCATGGTCAGCAAGTCGCACTTCGAGAAGGTCAAGTCGTACCTGGAATACGCCGCCGAGCACAAGCTCAGTATCGTCCAGGGTGGCGAGACCGAGGACGGCGTGTTCGTGCAGCCGACCATCGTCGACAACGTTGGCCGCGACAACAAGCTGTTCGTCGAGGAAATCTTCGGCCCGGTGCTGAGCGTGACCAGCTTCGAGACCATCGACGAGGCGATCGAGCTGGCCAACGACACCGTCTACGGCCTGGCGGCCTCGGCCTACACCGGCAGCCTGCGCAATGCGCTGCGCCTGTCGCGTGAAATCCGCGCGGGCGTGGTTACGGTCAACTGCTTCGGCGAAGGGGATGTCACCACGCCGTTCGGTGGCTACAAGGAGTCCGGCTTCGGTGGGCGCGACAAGTCCATCTGGGCCCATGACCAGTACACGGAGCTGAAGACCATCTGGATCAACGCTTCGTGACCTGAGCAAGACCGGTGCTGTTCTGACGGAGTTCG
>NZ_NEJX01000046.1:1745-3324 GCF_002113245.1 Pseudomonas sp. B13(2017) | reverse complement strand
TGTTAATCAGGCTAAGGTAAAATTTGTGAGTTCTGCTCGAAAGAGCAACATGCGAATTTTCGGCGAATGTCGTCTTCACAGTATAACCAGATTGCTTGGGGTTATATGGTCAAGTGAAGAAGCGCATACGGTGGATGCCTTGGCAGTCAGAGGCGATGAAAGACGTGGTAGCCTGCGATAAGCTTTGGGGAGTCGGCAAACAGACTGTGATCCAGAGATCTCTGAATGGGGGAACCCACTCAGCACAAGCTGAGTATCTTGTACTGAATACATAGGTGCAAGAGGCGAACCAGGGGAACTGAAACATCTAAGTACCCTGAGGAAAAGAAATCAACCGAGATTCCCTTAGTAGTGGCGAGCGAACGGGGACCAGCCCTTAAGTTGATTTGAGATTAGTGGAACGCTCTGGAAAGTGCGGCCATAGTGGGTGATAGCCCCGTACACGAAAATCTCTTGTCAATGAAATCGAGTAGGACGGAGCACGAGAAACTTTGTCTGAATATGGGGGGACCATCCTCCAAGGCTAAATACTACTGACTGACCGATAGTGAACCAGTACCGTGAGGGAAAGGCGAAAAGAACCCCGGAGAGGGGAGTGAAATAGAACCTGAAACCGTATGCGTACAAGCAGTGGGAGCCTACTTTGTTAGGTGACTGCGTACCTTTTGTATAATGGGTCAGCGACTTATATTCAGTGGCGAGCTTAACCGAATAGGGGAGGCGTAGCGAAAGCGAGTCTTAATAGGGCGTTTAGTCGCTGGGTATAGACCCGAAACCGGGCGATCTATCCATGGGCAGGTTGAAGGTTAGGTAACACTGACTGGAGGACCGAACCGACTACCGTTGAAAAGTTAGCGGATGACCTGTGGATCGGAGTGAAAGGCTAATCAAGCTCGGAGATAGCTGGTTCTCCTCGAAAGCTATTTAGGTAGCGCCTCATGTATCACTCCAGGGGGTAGAGCACTGTTTCGGCTAGGGGGTCATCCCGACTTACCAAACCGATGCAAACTCCGAATACCTGGAAGTGCCGAGCATGGGAGACACACGGCGGGTGCTAACGTCCGTCGTGAAAAGGGAAACAACCCAGACCGTCAGCTAAGGTCCCAAAGTCATGGTTAAGTGGGAAACGATGTGGGAAGGCTTAGACAGCTAGGAGGTTGGCTTAGAAGCAGCCACCCTTTAAAGAAAGCGTAATAGCTCACTAGTCGAGTCGGCCTGCGCGGAAGATGTAACGGGGCTCAAACCATGCACCGAAGCTACGGGTGTCATCTTTGATGACGCGGTAGAGGAGCGTTCTGTAAGCCTGTGAAGGTGAGTTGAGAAGCTTGCTGGAGGTATCAGAAGTGCGAATGCTGACATGAGTAACGACAATGCGAGTGAAAAACTCGCACGCCGAAAGACCAAGGTTTCCTGCGCAACGTTAATCGACGCAGGGTTAGTCGGTCCCTAAGGCGAGGCTGAAAAGCGTAGTCGATGGAAAACAGGTTAATATTCCTGTACTTCCAGTTATTGCGATGGAGGGACGGAGAAGGTTAGGCCAGCCTGGCGTTGGTTGTCCAGGTTTAAGGTGGTAGGCTGG
>NZ_NEJX01000046.1:0-1598 GCF_002113245.1 Pseudomonas sp. B13(2017) | reverse complement strand
GCCTCTAGGCGACGAAGTGGTTGATACCATGCTTCCAAGAAAAGCTCCTAAGCTTCAGATAACTGGGAACCGTACCCCAAACCGACACAGGTGGTTAGGTAGAGAATACCAAGGCGCTTGAGAGAACTCGGGTGAAGGAACTAGGCAAAATGGCACCGTAACTTCGGGAGAAGGTGCGCCGGCGAGGGTGAAGGACTTGCTCCGTAAGCCCATGCCGGTCGAAGATACCAGGCCGCTGCGACTGTTTATTAAAAACACAGCACTCTGCAAACACGAAAGTGGACGTATAGGGTGTGACGCCTGCCCGGTGCCGGAAGGTTAATTGATGGGGTTAGCGCAAGCGAAGCTCTTGATCGAAGCCCCGGTAAACGGCGGCCGTAACTATAACGGTCCTAAGGTAGCGAAATTCCTTGTCGGGTAAGTTCCGACCTGCACGAATGGCGTAACGATGGCGGCGCTGTCTCCACCCGAGACTCAGTGAAATTGAAATCGCTGTGAAGATGCAGTGTATCCGCGGCTAGACGGAAAGACCCCGTGAACCTTTACTATAGCTTTGCACTGGACTTTGAATTTGCTTGTGTAGGATAGGTGGGAGGCTTTGAAGTGGGGACGCCAGTTCTCATGGAGCCATCCTTGAAATACCACCCTGGCAACTTTGAGGTTCTAACTCAGGTCCGTTATCCGGATCGAGGACAGTGTATGGTGGGTAGTTTGACTGGGGCGGTCTCCTCCCAAAGAGTAACGGAGGAGTACGAAGGTGCGCTCAGACCGGTCGGAAATCGGTCGTAGAGTATAAAGGCAAAAGCGCGCTTGACTGCGAGACAAACACGTCGAGCAGGTACGAAAGTAGGTCTTAGTGATCCGGTGGTTCTGTATGGAAGGGCCATCGCTCAACGGATAAAAGGTACTCCGGGGATAACAGGCTGATACCGCCCAAGAGTTCATATCGACGGCGGTGTTTGGCACCTCGATGTCGGCTCATCACATCCTGGGGCTGAAGCCGGTCCCAAGGGTATGGCTGTTCGCCATTTAAAGTGGTACGCGAGCTGGGTTTAGAACGTCGTGAGACAGTTCGGTCCCTATCTGCCGTGGACGTTTGAGATTTGAGAGGGGCTGCTCCTAGTACGAGAGGACCGGAGTGGACGAACCTCTGGTGTTCCGGTTGTCACGCCAGTGGCATTGCCGGGTAGCTATGTTCGGAAGAGATAACCGCTGAAAGCATCTAAGCGGGAAACTTGCCTCAAGATGAGATCTCACTGGGATCTTGAATCCCCTGAAGGGCCGTCGAAGACTACGACGTTGATAGGTTGGGTGTGTAAGCGCTGTGAGGCGTTGAGCTAACCAATACTAATTGCCCGTGAGGCTTGACCATATAACACCCAAGCAATTTGCGCACGAAAGCCAAATTGTGGTGGTGAAGACGAAAGAACCGAAAGTTCGCAACATCACAAATATCGCATATCCGAATTCGCTGGGCTGTCCATCTGGACATTCTGGCAACAGAATTTCTTGACGACCATAGAGCATTGGAACCACCTGATCCCATCCCGAACTCAGCAGTGAAACGATGCATCGCCGATGGTAGTGTGGGGTTTCCC
>NZ_NEJX01000045.1:0-5637 GCF_002113245.1 Pseudomonas sp. B13(2017) | reverse complement strand
TGAACTCGCGGGTGTAGGTCTTTCGTTCTTGCATGGAACCTCCTGATTGGGCGAATCATATCGCCCTTAAGAGGTGTCCGGGATCATTAGGCCAGTTCAGCTTGCCGGCGATGGGCCGCAAAGCGGCCCGCTTTCGGCGAGGTAAAAAATAGACTTATCCCCTTCCTTGTAGGCCATTTCCCAATCCTCGCCGAACCCAAGACTTGCACCAAGGCTGATTAATATGTCGCCAGGGCCGGCCCTTTCGCGGGCACGCCCGCTCCCACAGGGCCACCACAGGTTTCAAGACTTGCGCAGTACCTGTGGGAGCGGGCGTGCCCGCGAAGAGGCCGGTCCAGGCAGTCGAGAGTTTTCAGGGGATTCAAGAATGACCACAGAAGACACCCACTTCACTGTCAGCAAAACCACGTCTACCAAGGCGAACACGGCATACACAGCTCCGGGAAGCGAATCCAATTATCAAATTTTCTGACAACAATCGTCTTCCATCATCAGCCAGATCGGGCATAAATTCTCCACCGTCAACCCCAGCAGCAACGGTAGAGCCCCATGTCCAGCCCACAACACCAGCCCGCCTCCCCTGCCCTGACCACGCTGATCCAGCGCTCCGGCCTGCCCAGCCCTGCGCTCGGCGAAGCCCAGGCACATGCCGTGCTGCAAACACACTACGGCATTGCCGGCAACCTCTCGGCACTGGGCAGCCAACAGGACCTGAACTTCCGTGTAGACGCACCGCAAGGCCGTTTCGTACTCAAGGCCTGCCACGGCAGCTACGCCCAACTGGAGCTCGAGGCCCAGCACGCGGCCCTGGCCTACCTGCGCGAACAGGGCTTGCCAGTGCCCGCCGTGCGCCCGGCCAGCGATGGCCAGATGCTGCTGGCGTTGGAAATAGACGGTCAACCGCTGCGCATGCGCCTGCTCGACTACATCGACGGCCAGCCACTGACCCGCCTCAAGCACATGGAACCACGCCTGATGGCCGAACTCGGCGGGCTCTGCGCGCGGCTGGACAAGGCCTTGGCCACTTTTGACCACCCGGGCCTGGCGCGCACCCTGCAATGGGACCCGCAACATGCCCAGGCACTGATCCAGCACCTGCTGCCCGTGCTGGGCAACGCCGCGCAACGCGCCCGCATCGAGCAGGCCACCCAGCTGGCCGCCGAGCACCTGGCGCCGCTGGTCGACCAGCTGCCAAGCCAGGCCGTGCACCTGGACATCACCGACGACAACGCCGTCTGGGCCCGCGATGGCGAGCGCCAGTGGCAGCTGCAAGGGGTGATCGATTTCGGCGACCTGTTGCGCACCTGGCGCATCGCCGACCTGTCGGTGACCTGCGCGGCGCTGCTGCACCATGCCGAGGGCGACCCGCTGCGCATCCTGCCGGCCGTGCGTGCCTACCAGGCGCTCAACCCTCTGAGCGAAGCCGAACTGCGGGCGCTGTGGCCACTGGTGCTCAACCGCGCCGCCGTGCTGGTGCTGAGCAGCGAGCAACAGCTCGCCGTCGACCCCGGCAACCAGTACACCCGCGACAACATCGCCCATGAATGGGAAATCTTCGACACTGCCACCGCCGTACCTTTCGCGTTGATGGAAGCGGCCATCCTGCAGGCTGCGGGCCTGCAGCCTGCCACGCCGGACCTGAGCGGCTGCGTCCCCCTGCTGCCGGAACTGGATGGGCAGGTAGTGACGCGCGTCGACCTGGGCGTGCTCAGCGGGCATTGCGAGGCGGGCAACTGGGAGCAACCGGGCTTCGACCAGCACCTGCTGACCACGCAACCGGCCCCGGCCTGCAGCCTGCACGGGCAGTATCGCCTGTCGCAAACCCATATCGACCGCCCCGAAGAGCCCGCCACCTGTGCCCTGGGCGTCGAGCTGCATGTACCCAACGGCAGCCTGGTGCAAGCGCCAGATGCCGGCACCTGGCAGCGCCATGGCGACGGCCGTGGCTGCCTGCGCAGCGCGCACTGGGCGTTGTGGCTGCAAGGCCTGGAAGACGCGCCTGCAGATGGCCAGGCCGTGGAAAAAGGCCAGCCGCTGGGCAGCAGTTGTGGCTTCCTCAGCGTGCAGCTGTGCCTGGATAGCGGCCTCCAGCCGCCGTTCTTCGCCACCCCGTCCCAGGCGGCCGCCTGGCTGGCCCTGTGCCCGTCACCAGCTGCGTTGCTGGGCTTCGACTGCAATGCCGAGCCGCTGCCCGATCCACAGGCCCTGCTGGCCCGCCGCGATGCCAGCTTCGCCCGCTCGCAGAAGCACTACTACGCGCAACCGCCTCACATCGAACGCGGCTGGCGCAACTACCTGATCGACATGCAGGGCCGCTCGTACCTGGACATGCTCAACAACGTTGCTGTATTGGGCCACGGCCACCCACGCATGGTCGCCGAGTCGGCACGGCAGTGGTCGCTGCTGAACACCAACTCGCGCTTTCACTACGCAGCCATCACCGAGTTCTCCGAACGCCTGTTGGAGTTGGCACCCGAAGGCTTCGACCGGGTGTTCATGGTCAACAGCGGCACCGAAGCCAACGACCTGGCGATTCGCCTGGCCTGGGCCTACAGCGGCGGGCGCGACCTGCTCAGCATACTGGAGGCCTACCACGGCTGGTCGGTAGCCACCGATGCCATTTCCACTTCCATCGCCGACAACCCGCAGGCCCTGGAAACCCGCCCGGACTGGGTGCACCCGGTCGAGGCGCCGAACACCTTCCGCGGCCGCTTCCGTGGCGCCGACAGCGCCACCGACTACCTGCGCGACGTCGACGCCAAGCTGGCCGACCTCGACGCCCGTGGCCGCCAGTTGGCGGGCATCATCTGCGAGCCGGTGTACGGCAATGCCGGTGGTATTTCGTTGCCGGCCGGTTACCTGCGCGAAGCCTATGCCAAGGTCCGCGCCCGGGGCGGCGTGTGCATCGCCGACGAAGTGCAGGTCGGCTATGGCCGCCTGGGCGAGTACTTCTGGGGCTTCGAGGAACAGGGCGTGGTGCCCGACATCATCACCATGGCCAAGGGCATGGGCAACGGCCAGCCTCTGGGCGTAGTCATCACCCGCCGCGAGATCGCCGAAGCGCTGGAGGCCGAGGGCTACTTCTTCTCCTCGGCCGGCGGCAGCCCGGTCAGCTGCCGCATCGGCATGGCGGTGCTGGATGTGATGCAGGAAGAAGGCCTGTGGGACAACGCCCGCGACACCGGGCGCTATTTCAAGGCGCGCCTGCAGGCACTGGTGGACAAGCATCCGCTGGCCGGCGCGGCACATGGTTCGGGCTTCTACCTGGGGCTGGAACTGGTGCGCGACCGCGCAACGCTGGAACCGGCAACCGAGGAAACCATGGCCCTGTGCAACCGCCTGCGTGACCTGGGCATCTTCATGCAGCCGACCGGTGATTACCTGAACATCCTCAAGATCAAGCCGCCGATGTGCACCACCCGGGCGAGCGTGGACTACTTTGTCGACAGCATTGATCGGGTGCTCTCCGAAGACCTGTAAAGCATTGCGAAGCTGGCCGAGGAGTGTTCATACTTTTCGGCCACAACGCTTCCTCGTCATCAGGTTTACTGACAATGGCCTTTACCAGCGACTCCCTGGCAATCTTCCTCGCGGTGCTGGAGGCAGGCTCGTTCTCTGCCGCCGCGCGCAAGCTGGGGCGTGTGCCTTCGGCCGTGAGCATGGCCATCGCCCAACTGGAGGCTGAGCTGGACCTGGTGCTGTTCGACCGGGCCACGCGCAAAGCCTTGCCCACCAGTGCCGCCCTGGCCCTGGAGCCCCAGGCCAGGCAGGTGATCTGCCAGCTCAACCTGCTCGACGCCCAGGCCCTGCAACTGCACAAGGGCCTGGAAAAACGCCTGACCATCGCCATGGCCCCCGAGCTGCAGACCGGCCGCTGGAGCCAACCGCTGGAAACCCTCGCCCAGGAATTTCCCAGCCTGGAAATCGAAGTGCGCTCGGCCACCCAGGCAGAAGCCATCCGCCTGCTGCATGACGGCAGCGTGCAACTGGCACTGGTCTTCGAACGCCCTGGCATCGACGAGCGCGAGTCATTCCTGGAGGCCGGCAGCCAGTTGCTGGTGGCCGTCGCCTCCCCCCGCCATCCAGCCGGGCAGAACAACGGCATGCCGTTGCCGGAAGAGGCTTTCGCCGAACAGCGGCAAATCATCGTGGCTTCGGGCAAGGCCACCGGGTCGGACCCGCGCATGGTGCTGTCGCGGCGCATCTGGCTGACCGACAGCTACCTGGCCACGCTGGACCTGGTGCAATCGGGGCTCGGTTGGGCCTACCTGCCGCAGCCGTTGGTCGAGCCGTTGATTGCTTCGGGCGCGCTGGCGGAGGTGCGCTTCGACAACATGGCCAGCCGGTTGCGCTTGTGGGTGGACATCATCTGGGTCAAGTCGCGCCCGTTGGGCCTGGGCGCCCGGCGTTACCTTGACGTGATGCGCCAATGCTTTGAAACAGAATCCCCGAGGTCCTGAGCAATACGACTGACTCGTCCGAAAGCGAAAAATCCTACAACTGGTTAGGAAGCCAATAACTACCTGCGGCATTGATTCCCCGTTAGGTTTCTGCTCGCCATCAAGAAGAAAAGGAACTTCTCATGTCGAGCCAGTCCGCGCAGGGCTACGTGCAGTCGGTCGATCACTTCGCCAACCAGCAGCGCCAACCAGAAGAGACCCTCTACCTTTTACTGGACCCATTCGCCGGCTGCCCGCCTGAGCACCCGCTGGCCATCACTGCCCTCAGCGAAGCGCTGGGTAGTGATGCCGTAACGCGCGTCGACTGCAGCGGGCTGGTGCAGGATCCTGAGTGCTGGCCAGCTCTGGTGCGGCTCGCCAAACCCGGCGATGCGCCCACAGCCCTTGCCCCATTAAGCGCGACCTGCGCCGCTCGTGAATCGGCAGCTACCTGGCACTACGTGTGTGGCTGGCTGATCAGCGATCAACCCGCCGACCTCATCGCCCAGCACATCAGCCAGCAGTGTCAGGTGCTGCACCAACCAGAACCGCACGGTATCACCGCCTGGTTCGAACCCGTGCGGCTGGCGCTGCTGCGCGCGACTCTGAAAAACGCAGGCGAAGTCCTCGGGCCCGTTCGCAGCTGGCTACATCCCGATGGTTTTGGCAGTTGCGAGGTATTCGAGCGCGAACCCATGGCTGGCGAACTGGCCGTCCCAGAGGCCGTAAGGGCGACCCAGCACGTCGCACCACAGATCATTCAACTGCTCGGCGCCTGGCATCGCTTGAGTGCCGTGCAGCATCCCCATGCACCCTGGCACTTCGCAGGTTCCTCAGGCTTGCCGGAAAACGCCCCCACCCATGCCATGAACCTGATCCTCAAGGCGTTCAAGCAGGGCCTGCGCGACCGCGCCGATATCCAGTGCATGAGCCTGCACATGCTCATGATCCACCCACTGCTCCTTCAGCACCCGACCATCCAGCACGAGATGGAAAAGGCAGCGGCCGGCGAGCAGCGCCTGGCGGACCGCTTCGCCAGCTACGACGACTGCACCTGGTCGCACATCGTCGCCGGCCTGCCAAAGGCAAGGAGTTAATCATGAGCATCAGCAAAGCCATCCACATCGCCATGCAGGAAGAGATCCCCAACACCTACGGCACCTGTAATGCCTGCGAACGCTCCGGCCTGCCGATTCTG
>NZ_NEJX01000044.1:0-6121 GCF_002113245.1 Pseudomonas sp. B13(2017) | reverse complement strand
AACTCAGCAGTGAAACGATGCATCGCCGATGGTAGTGTGGGGTTTCCCCATGTGAGAGTAGGTCATCGTCAAGATTCATTTCGCAAAACCCCTATCTGCACATGCAGGTAGGGGTTTTGTCTTTGTGGTGCAAAAATTCCCGGCATACGCAGCCCCTGTGGGAGCGGCCTTGTGTCGCGAAAGGGCCGCAAAGCGGCCCCAGGATTGATGCGCAACAGTTGAAATTGCTGGGGCTGCTTTGCAGCCCTTTCGCGACACAAGGCCGCTCCCACAGGGGATCGCGCCAACTTTTAGAATTTGAGCAAGACAGTTGCTCCCACAGAGCCCCGCGTAGCTCCGAAAAGCAATCATGAAATGTGCGTCATTTATGCCTGACGAATCACAGGTCAATGCTACGCTCGCGGAAATACTCAGCACGGATACCCATCATGGAAATGAACTGGCACCAGGCTCTGCAAGAGAGCCTGAGCTGGCTGGCAATCGCCTCGTTCATCACCCTTGTCTGCTTCACGGCAGCCGCCACACTGGCCGTACGCTGTACGCGCTGGGGCAGCCAGTTCTGGCAGCTTGCCGGGCCCTATTTCAGTTTCAGGCGCAGTTGGCGGCCGTTACTGGTGTTCGCCCTGCTGCTGGTATTGACGCTATTCTCGGTGCGCCTGAACGTGCTGTTCTCGTTCTGGTACAACGGCTTCTACAGCGCCTTGCAAGGCCTTGACCAAGCCGCCTTCTGGTACCTGCTCGGCGTCTTCGCGGTATTGGCCACCATCCATGTGCTGCGTTCGCTGTTCACCTTCTATGTAAGCCAGGCGTTCAGCATCCAGTGGCGGGTCTGGCTAACCGAGCGCCTGACCCACGACTGGATGCACGGCGATGCCTACTACCGTGGCCAGTTCCTTGCCGAGCCGGTGGACAACCCTGACCAGCGTATCGAACTGGACGTCAACGCCTTTGTCAGCAACTCGGTGACCCTCGCCCTGGGCGCGGTCAGCGCGCTGGTTTCGCTGGTGGCATTCACCGGCATCCTCTGGGGGCTGTCGGCGCCGCTGGCCGTCGCTGGTGTGGAGATTCCCCGGGCGATGGTGTTTGCCGTGTACCTGTATGTCATCGTCGCCACATGGATCGCCTTCCGCCTCGGGCGACCGCTGATCCGCCTGAACTTCCTCAACGAAAAGCTCACCGCCAACTTCCGTTACGCGCTGATGCGTCTGCGCGAGAACGCCGAGAACATCGCTTTCTACCAGGGTGCGCAGGTCGAGCGGGGCACCTTGCTGGGCCGCTTTGGTGCCTTGATCGTGAATGCCTGGGCGCTGGTGTTCCGGAACCTGAAATTCAGTGGTTTCAACCTGGGCGTGAGCCAGGTAGCAGTGGTGTTCCCGTTCATTCTGCAGGCTCCGCGCTTCTTCAGCGGGGCGATCAAGCTGGGCGACGTCATGCAGACCTCCCAGGCCTTTGGCCAGGTGCAGGATTCGTTGTCGTTCTTCCGCGAGTCGTATGATGCGTTTGCCCAGTACCGGGCCACCCTCGACCGTCTGACCGGCTTCCTCGATGCCAACGAACAGGCGAGCGCTTTGCCGCGCGTCATCACCGAGGATCAGGAGCATGCCTTGGCGATCAGCCGCCTGCAGGTGCTGCGCCCGGACGGGCATGCCCTTATCGCCGACCTGAACCTTGACCTGCACGCCGGCCAGGCGCTGTTGATCAAGGGGCCGTCGGGCAGCGGCAAAACCACGCTGCTGCGTGCGCTGGCGGGCCTCTGGCCGTATGCCGAGGGTGAGGTCAGGCGCCCGCTGGGCCACCAGGCGCTGTTCCTGTCGCAGCGGCCGTACCTGCCGCTGGGTGATCTGCGCGCCGTCATCGCCTACCCGGCGGCCAGCAAGCCTGAGGACGAAACGCGGATGCAGCAGGCCTTGCGCCAGGTCAACCTGGCCCACCTGGCCGAGCGACTGGACGTCAGCTGTGACTGGTCACACATTCTCTCGGTCGGTGAGCAGCAGCGCCTGGCATTTGCCCGGGTGCTGTTCAACCGGCCGCAGGTGGTGTTTCTCGACGAGTCCACTTCGGCCATGGACGAAGGGCTCGAGCATGCCCTGTATTCACTGTTGCGCACGGAAATGCCGGGAGCGTTGCTGGTCAGTGTCGGGCACCGCAGCACACTGGCAGGTTTCCATACCCATCGGCTGGAGGTGGATGGGCATGGCGGCTGGTCGCTGCTGGAACAGCAGCCAGCGCTGGCCTAGTGCGGCTTGCCGGTGATCGGGCCTGACCTGAGCAATGCGACCCCGACCAGGGTGCTGCCGGCACACGCTGCGCCAAGCAGGAATGTCGCCTTGAAGCCGACCCCGTCCCACAGCAGCCCGGCCACCACGCTGGCCACCAGCAGCGCCACGCCGGTCAGCAGGTTGAACAGGCCGAAGGCTGTACCGCGCAGTTCGGCGGGCGCGCTGTCGGCGATCATGGCGGCAAAGATGCCTTGGCTGAAGCCCAGGTGCAGGCCCCAGGCAGCCACCCCCATGGCCAGCCCGGTCCAGCCCGGCAGCAGGGCCAGCAGCAGGTCGGCGGCGACCAGCAGCCCCAGCCCGGTCATCAGCACGCCGCGGCGGCCTACGCGGTCCGACAGCACCCCCGCGGGGTAGGCCGACAGCGAGTAGGCCAGGGCCATGAGCACCAGCACTGCCGGCGCCCACAGCGGCGCCAGGCCCATGTCCTGGGCGCGCAGCAGCAGAAACGCCTCGCTGAAGCGGGCGAGGGTGAACAGCGTGGCCAGGCCGATCAGCCGCCAGTAGGCCGGGCCCAGGCGGGCCAGCTCGTGCAGGGCCAGCGGTGAGCGCACCAGCCGGGTGGTGGCCGGCGTTTCAGGTTCGCGCACGAAGGCGATGAGGATGTACACCGCCACGAACGCCGGGAGCACCGCCACCCAGAACACCGTCTGGAAATGGCTCGCGGTCAGCCACATCAGCACGATCGCCAGCAACGGCCCAAGGAAGGCGCCCACGGTATCCAGCGTCTGGCGCAGGCCGAAGGCTGCACCACGCAGTTCTGCGGGCGTGACGTCGGCCACCAGCGCATCGCGCGGCGCCCCACGAATGCCTTTGCCTACCCGGTCGACGAAGCGTGCTGCGGTCAACCACTCCAGCCCGGAGGCCATGGGGAACACCGGCTTGGTCAACGCACCCAGGCCATAGCCCAGCACCGTGAGCAGCTTGCGCTTGCCCAGCCGGTCGCTGAGGGCACCGGAAAACACCTTGGTGATCGAGGCGGTCGCCTCGGCGATGCCTTCGATAAAGCCCACCGCCACTACCGAGGTACCAAGCACGGTGACCATGTACAGCGGCAGCAGTGCGTGAATCATTTCCGAGGAAATGTCCATGAACATCGACACGAAGCCCAGCGCCCAGACACTGCGAGGGATCTTTGACAGGGACCTGGTGGCGTTCGTGGCGTGGCTTTCTTCGTGGCTGCGCATCAGGAGGCTCGGCAGAGGGGCTACGTTCGAAACTGTAGGAGCCGTCACGCAGGATGCAAATCGGACAGGTGTATGCAAGCAACAGCGCGAATAGCCGGGTTGCGCCGGCAACGCTGCCGTGTCAGCAAAGTTCCGTTACAAACATGTAAACTTCGTAAATAAGATTTAAACTCATTTGCGAATCTCTATATTTACCATCCCTGTTGGCCACCAAACTGTGTTTGCGAGGCCGGTGGGCGAGGGCTCCCGGTTTCCGACAGGGATGTGCCGTTTCGCTCATGAATCGCAGGAGATGTACCCATGCAGTGCAAGACTTCACCCAACAGCCTGGTCCTGGCGTTCGTCGCGCTGGCGTCACCGGCCATGGTGGCCACCGCGGCCCAGGCCGAAGAACAGCGTACGGGTGAGGTGCTGGAGATGCCGGTTGCCGACAACGCGCTGGTGATTCAGGACACCCTGGTCACCGCCGAGCGCGAGGCACGCCAGGCCCTGGGTACGTCGATCATCACCGCCGAAGACATCAAGCGCCATCCGCCGGCCAATGACCTGTCAGACATCATCCGCCGCGAGCCCGGGGTCAACCTGACCGGCAACAGCGCCAGCGGCGCGCGTGGCAACAACCGGCAGATCGACCTGCGCGGCATGGGCCCGGAAAATACCCTGATCCTCATCGACGGCAAGCCATCCAGCGCACGCAATGCCGTGCGCTATGGCTGGAACGGCGACCGCGATACCCGCGGTGAAACCAACTGGGTACCGGCAGAAGCGGTCGAGCGCATCGAGATCCTGCGTGGCCCGGCGGCCGCACGTTACGGCTCCGGCGCCATGGGCGGGGTGGTCAACATCATCACCAAGCGGCCCACCGACGAACTCAAGGGCAGCGTCAGCCTGTATACCCAGCTGCCGGAAGACAGCGCCGAGGGCGCCAGCCGCCGGGCCAACTTCAACCTGGGCGGCGGCCTGACCGACAACCTCGGCTTCCGCCTGTACGGCGGCCTGGCCAAGACCGATGCCGACGACCTGGACATCAATGCCGGGCATGCCACCAGTGCGCTGGTGGCGGGTCGCGAAGGCGTACGCAACAAGGACATCAATGGCCTGCTGAGCTGGAAGCTGAACGACGAGCACCGCCTCGAGGCCAGTGCCGGCTACAGCCGCCAGGGCAATATCTTTGCCGGCGACACCATGAACAGCAACGGCGGTGGTGACGTCGAGTTCGTGTCCAGCCTGTACGGCCACGAAACCAATGTGATGCAGCGCAGTACCTACGACCTGACCCACCTGGGTGATTTCACCTGGGGTACCAGCAAGACCGTGCTGGCCTACGAGTACGTGCGCAACTGGCGCCTCAACGAGGGCCTGGCAGGCCGCACCGAAGGTGCCCCCAATGCCGAAGGCGCCGCCATGTCGCGCCTGCGCAACACGCGCCTGAGCAGCGAAGTGAACCTGCCATTCGCCATGGGCAGCACCGAACATGTGCTGACCCTGGGCGGCGAGTACCTGTACGAAGCGCTCAATGACCAGGGCTCGCTGCGCCCGCAAAGCTCGGACCCTACCGGTAACGACGGGTTGGTCGGTTTCGACCGCAGCAGCTCGAAGATGACCGCCCGCAGCTATGCGCTGTTCGTCGAGGACAACATCATTGTCGGCGACACCACCATTACCCCGGGCCTGCGTTTCGACCACCACGAAACCTTCGGCGACAACTTCAGCCCCAGCCTGAACCTGTCGCACAAGCTGACCGAAGCACTGTCGGTCAAAGGCGGTATCGCGCGCGCCTACAAGACCCCGAACCTGTACCAGTCCAACCCCAACTACCTGCTGTACAGCCGCGGCAATGGTTGCAGCGTGCAGCAGACCAACAACGGTGGCTGCTACCTGCAGGGCAACGCCGACCTCAAGCCCGAGATCAGCGTCAACAAGGAAATCGGCCTGATGTACGACCGTGGTACCTGGCGCACCAGTGCCACGTACTTTCGCAACGACTACAAGAACAAGATCGTCGGTGATACCGATGTGTTGTACACCATCGGCACCGGCAGCCGCGTGACCCAGTGGGACAACGCCGGCAAGGCGCGGGTGGAAGGTATCGAAGGCAACCTGTTCATCGAGCTGACCCCGGCCCTGGACTGGAACACCAACCTGACCTGGATGCTCGACAACGACAACCGCGAGACCGGCGAGCCGCTGTCGGTGATCCCGGAATACACCGTCAACACCACCCTTGACTGGCGCGCCACCGAGAAGCTGTCGTTCCAGGTGGCGGGTACCTACTTCGGCAAGCAGAAGTCGCCGACCTTCAACGAACGCACCCAGCAAGGCTACGACAAGACCGCGCAACAGGACGTGGAAGCCTACGGCCTGGTGGACGTGAGCGCTGGTTACAAGTTCAACGCCAACTACGACGTGCGGGTGGGGGTAAACAACGTGTTCGACAAGCAGATCCTGCGTGGCGGCAACGCCAGTACTTCGGGCGCCAATACCTATAACCAGCCGGGCAGGGCGGTGTTCGCTGCGCTGAACATCAACTTCTGATCCAGGGGCCGCTGCGCGGCCCATTCGCCGGCAAGCCAGCTCCCACAGGTACAGCGTTGCTCTCGAGGTTGTCGCTGTACCTGTGGGAGCGGCCTTGTGTCGCGAAAGGGCCGCAACGCGGCC
>NZ_NEJX01000043.1:0-8549 GCF_002113245.1 Pseudomonas sp. B13(2017) | reverse complement strand
AACTCAGCAGTGAAACGATGCATCGCCGATGGTAGTGTGGGGTTTCCCCATGTGAGAGTAGGTCATCGTCAAGATTCATTTCGCAAAACCCCTATCTGCACATGCAGGTAGGGGTTTTGTCTTTAAGTAGGAACTACAGAGATTCGCAGGTACGTCCAAGGGACGGGCCAGCACACAGAATTTCTTGACGACCATAGAGCATTGGAACCACCTGATCCCATCCCGAACTCAGCAGTGAAACGATGCATCGCCGATGGTAGTGTGGGGTTTCCCCATGTGAGAGTAGGTCATCGTCAAGATTCAAATCCAAAGCCCCTGTCTGCGATGCAGACAGGGGCTTTGTCTTTTCCGGGGGCGCACTTTCATGCGAGCGCGCTTCCCGTGTAGGAGCGGCCTTGTGTCGCGATAGGACGCGCAGCGACCGCCATAGAGTCAGAACTGATAGCTGACCGTGGCACTGACATTGCGCTCTTCACCCATGTAGCAGTAGTTCAGGCTTGCACACGCGGTGATGTAGCTTTCATTGGTGAGGTTATTGGCGTTCAGGCGTACATCCATCCCTTGGAGGCCGACCTTGCCCAGGTCATAGCCGATCGAGGCGTCGAACAGGGTATAGGAGGGCACCTTCATGCTGTTTTCCGCATCCACCCAGCTGTACCCCACATACCGCACCCCACCGCCCAAGCGCAGGCCATCCAGGGCCCTCTGGTGGAAGTTGTAGTCAGCCCAAAGCGAGAACATCTGTTTCGGTGCCTGGGTTGGCGAATTGCCCTTGTTATCCAGGTTGCCAGACACCAGGCTGGGCATCGACTTTGCGTACTCGATATCGGTAAAGGTATAGCCGCCCAGCAGCTTCAAGCTGTCGGTCAGTTGCACATGGGCCTCCAGTTCCAGCCCTTGTGAGCGCACTTGCCCTACAGGGCGATAGAAGTCCTCGTCAGGCTGCTTCGAGGCCAGGTTCTCCTGCTCGATGCGGAACACCGATGCGGTGAACAGGTTGTCGCTACCCGGCGGCTGATACTTGATACCAGCCTCCCATTGAGTGCCCTCGGTCGGTGCCAGAGGGCGGCCTTGCTGGTCGGATACGGTATTGGGGTTGAACGACTCCGAGTAACTGACATAGGGCGCAATACCGTTCTCGAACAGGTAGAGCACACCTGCGCGGGTAGTGAACCTGGAGCGCTGGTCACTGACCTTGGTGTTGCTGTCGCGATTCTCCTCGGACACCTTCACCCAGTCCTGGCGCAGCCCCAACGAGAAGCGCCATTGGTTCAGCTCCACCAGATCCTGCAGGTAAACACCCGTTTGCTGCAAGCGCCGCTGGTAGCGGTTCTCGCCCAGCACCTGAAGGTTGCCGTTGCCGTACTGCGGGTTGCCTGCATCCAACGGATCGACTGTGCCATAACGCCAGGCCACGTCAGCCTTGCGTCGCTGGTAGTCGGCGCCCAGCAGCAAGGTGTGTTTGGCGGCCCCGGTGAAGAATTCCGCCTGCAGCATGTTGTCGATGATGTACGAATGCAGGCGTTCGTCGCCGCCGGTATAGGCGCGGTTGAGGATATTGCTGTCGGCATCCGCCCAACCGGCGGAATACACCTGGTCCATCGACACGTCGGAATCCTGATAGCGGAAGTTCTGGCGTGCCGTGAACACATCGTTGAAGCGATGCTCGAACTGGTAGCTGAAGGACTGTTGGGTACGCTCGTAGTTGTCGATACCCGGCTCGCCCTCGAAGAAGTGGTCCGACAGGCGCAAGCCGTTGCGTTTGTGCAGCATGCCATCTGCGGGGTTACCGCCGTGATAGCCGCCGTTGGGGTCGTGTTGCAGGTAGGCCTGCAGGGTCAGCGAAGTGTCTTCGCTGAAGTCGATGCTGACGGCCGGCGCGATGGCGTAGCGTTCTTCCTTGTTGTGGTCGAACTGCGTGTCGGAAGTATCCGCCAGGCCTGTCAGGCGATAAGCGATACGCTTGTCGTCATCCACGGGGCCGCTGAAGTCGAAACCCATGCCACGCTGGCCTTGGGTACCGATGGTGGCCTGGACTTGATGGTAGGGGGTAAACAGCGGCTTCTTGGTGGTCAGCGCCACCAGGCCTCCTGGCGAGCTACGGCCATACAGTACCGAAGAAGGTCCCTTGAGAATATCGATGCGCTCCAGGAAGTACGGGTCCACCTGCATGGTGCTGTAGGTGCCGTTGTCTCCCATCGACTTGAGCCCGTCGACGTAGATGTTGTCCACCGAGCCGTCGTTGAAGCCACGCATGGCCACATAGTCATAACGATGGGTCGCCCCGTAGGGGTTGGTCAGTACCCCAGGTGTGTAGCGCATGGCTTGGGCAACCGTTTGTGAGCCTTGGTCGTCCATCTGCTGTCGGGTAACCACCGAGACCGATTGCGATGTCTCTACCAGTGGCATGCTGGTCTTGGTCGCCACTTGGCTATGGGTAGCGTTGTAACCCTCCATGCTGCCCAGTGCATTGCCGAGGGTGAAGCTACGGATATCGGTGTCTGGCAATGACAATGCAGCGCTTTGGGGTTGTGCCTGAAGCACGTAGCTCCGGCCGTCCTGGCTGACGGCTTCCAGGCCGCTGCCATTGAGCAACTGGTGCAGTGCCTGATCGGTTGGGTATTGCCCCTGCAGCCCGTTCGACTGCAAGCCTTGGGTGAGCTGGGGTGTGCTCGACAAGGTGATGCCAGCCTGGCGGGCGAACTGGTTGAGCACGTCATCCAACTGGCCGGCCGGGATCGCATAGTGGTGGCTCACCTGGGCGGTTTCAGCTGCCATGGAAAGTTGCGTGACGGCTGTCAGGCCCAAGGCGGTGCCAAACAGGGCAGCCCGGACTGCTTTGCGCAAAGGTGCTGAGTGCAAGACAGGTCGAAAATCATTCGCGTTGAAGGTGCGCGTGTGCACGGGGGCGGTATGCATGAGGGGTCCGTTGAAGTGTGAGGGCAGGAGGTGTCGCTTACTGTCCTAGCCGGACCGGCATTCAAAACCCGTCAAAAAAGTTATTGGGGCCGCTACGCGCCCCATCGCCGGCAAGCCAGCACTCACAGGTATTGCATAGCCCTCAGGCCTTGTGCGATCCCTGTGGGAGCTGGCTTGCCGGCGAAGGGTTGCATAGCAGCCCTGAACGCAATAGCCCCCGTCAGATCAGGCCAGCCCCTCCACGCGAACCCACCAGCGTGTACGTTGGCGAAGCCGCACGGGCAGCGTCCGTGGTAGCAGTTGCAGCAGTTGCTCCGGGTCTTCGAGGCGGAATACACCCGACAAGCGCAAATCGGCAATATCGTCGCTGCAGCCCAGATAGCCATGCCGATAACGGTTGACCTGCGAGAGGAAGTCGAACAGGCGCATGTCCCGGGTGACGATCAGGCCCTCGGTCCAGGCCATCGCATCCATGTCCACCTGCTCGAGCCGGTGTGTACCCTGCGCATCCAGGCGCCAGTTCTGGCCGCTTTCGATCCATTGCAGCGGGCCAATGCCAGGCCGGTGTATCGCCACCCTGCCATGGCTGACACTGACCTGCGTGCAGTCGCTGTCCTGGCGCGCCACAAAGCGCCCTTCGAACCCTTCCAGCAACGCGTCACGAGTTTGTACAAGCAAGGGACGCTGCCGGCTGCAGGCAATCATCAGTTCCCCCTGCTTCAGGCGGACCAGGCGCTGCTGGTCATTGAAGGCCAGGTCGACGGCACTGCGGGTATTGAGTTGCATCAGCGAGCCATCGGGAAGCGCAAAGCTGCGTCGTTCGCCCGTGCCGGTGGCGTAGTCCGATGTCCAGGCGTTGACCGCATCGAGGTCTTTTCCCAGCCATGCCGCCGTCCCCATCATGGCAACGCCACCAAGCAGCTTCAGCGCCTGCCGACGGTGCAGGCGACGCTGGCTGGTCTCCAGGGTCTGCAAAGCCAGCCCGGCGCCAGGGATGGCACGCAGGTCGAGGTCCTGATGCAGGTGAATCACCCGTTGCCAGGCCTGTTCGTGTTCGTGGTGGGCAGTGCGCCATTGCCTGCACTGTTGCTGCAGGGCAGGGTCATGCCCGCTCTCGCGCAGCCTCAGCATCCACTGGATGGCCTGCTTGACCGCTGTTGCGCCAGGCTGTGCGGCGGTCATCATGTCAGCACTCGTCGCTGTAGCGCAGCAGGTAGCAATGGTAGAGCGCGTCGGCGATGTAGCGCTCCACGGTACGCACCGAGATCCCCATCTGGTCGGCGATGGCCTGGTGCTTCAGCCCTTCGCATTGGGCCAGCAAGAATGCGCGGCGTACTTTGGGCTTGAGGCCGTCGAGCATGCGCGCGATGCGCTCCAGCAACTCCAGCAGCAGCTCACGCGTTTCGGCCGAGGGGGCCTGTGCTTCCGGCAACTGTGCCAATGCCTCGAGATAGGCCCTGTGCAGTTCCTCGCGCCGCCAGTGGTCGATCACCAGCCCGCGCGCGACCGTCCGCAGGAAGGCCCGGGGAGTATTCAGTTGCAGGTGTTCGCGACGCTGCAACAGGCGCACGAAGGTGTCCTGGGCCAGGTCTGCGGCATCGGCGGCGTTGCCCAGCTTGCTGCGTAGCCAGGCATGCAACCAGCCGTGGTGGTCACTGTAGAGCGTTTGCACGGAATCGTTGCTGGGCATGGGTGAGGGCGCTGCCATCAATGGATATGAATGATAATTAGTCTCATTGTTGGCGGGAGCCGATCAATTTGCAACCCAGCCGACTGCACCATGCGCGCAGTCACTACCCGCTAGCGCCCCAGTTGCGTATCCAGATACTTGCGGATTACCCGCGATGCGTTATTCAGGTGCCGTTCCAGCACCGCTACCGCTTCGTCCACCAGCTTGTCGCCAGCCGCATCCGCCAGTGCGTTGTGATCGTCCTGGGTGAGCTTGCCCAGGCCCATGGACGAAAGATGAAACCGCAGGAAGCGCTCTTCCTCATTCAGTTCGTCCTCGATCAGGCGCAGAAGCTTCTTGTTCGGCGCCTTGTTGTACAACGACATGTGGAACAGGCGATTGAGGCGGCCGATTTCAGCGTGACGGGTTTCGTTTTCCAGTTGCTGGATATACCCGCGGGCGCTGGCGATGTCGCTGGCATCGAGCAGCGGAATGGACTGGCGCAGCGCCTCGGTCTCGAGCAGCACGCGCAGGGCATAGGTGTCCACCGCGTCCTCGCCGATCAACGGCGCAACCACCGCACCCTTGTGCATCTCCACTTTCAGCAGCGATTGCGCTTCGAGCTGGCGCAGGGCCTCGCGCACGGGCATGCGGCTGACACCGAACAAGGTGGCGAGCTCTTGTTGTCTTACGGCAGTACCTGGGGGCAAGCGGCCATCAAGAATGGCACTGCGCAGGCGTTCTTCGATCACGCCACGGGCCTGGTGCGGCAACAGCTGCTCGCTGGCCAGCACATTGCTCAATTTGATTTTCTCGGCCACGCGACGTCTGCCTCAACGATGACTAAAGTTGGATCCAATGACACTAGTAACAGCTCTTGGGGGTGTCAAACCTACCGGTAATGGAACCGGCGCCCCAAAAGCGCGGCTATGGTGGATGAAGTCGCCGGTCAAAGGAAGCGGCCTATGGAAGGTTATAACCAGAAAGTGTAGGTCGGGTGACCGGCGGGTGCATGATTGCAGGGTGCCATTGTCTTTTGCCGTGGCAAGCCGCACCATCGCTGCTTTCGACTGGCCTGAACAGGGCTTCGCAGTGGCGATATCCTGGATGCTCAAAACTGTTGTGCAACGTGTCGGCCTTGCTGTGCTGCTTGGCAGCCTGCTGCTGGGCGGCTTGCACGCGGATTGGGACTTTTCCCAGATCAGCCGCAAGTCGCAGGCCCTTTATGGCCCTTTGGGTGCCGGGCAGGGCCGGATCGATGCCTGGCAGAACCTGATGGCCACGCAGAAGCAGGGTACGGAGCTTGAGCGATTGCAGGTGGTCAACCGCTTCTTCAACCAGCAATTGCGCTATGTCGAGGATATCGACCTGTGGCATGAGGTCGATTATTGGGCCACGCCGGTGCAGGCGCTGATCAAGGGCGCAGGGGACTGTGAGGACTACGCCATCGCCAAGTATTTCAGTCTGCGGCGCATGGGCATCCCCAGCGAAAAGCTGCGCATCACCTACGTCAAGGCGCTGCGGCAGAACCGGGCGCACATGGTCCTGACCTATTATTCAAGCCCACAGGCACAACCATTGGTGCTCGACAGCCTGATGGATGCCATCAAGCCGGCCAGCCAGCGTACCGACCTGCTGCCGGTGTACGCCTTCAATGGTGAGGGTTTGTGGCTGACGGGCGCCGCAGGCAACAAGAAGGTCGGCGATACCAAGCGGTTGTCGCGCTGGCAGGATTTGCTGAAGAAAATGCAGGCCGAAGGGTTCCCGGCCGAGCCGGTCTACTGAAGGAGCACAGATGTCACTGTTCAAACAATTGCTGTTGGCCATTTGCCTGTTCCTGGTGGTCGCCTTCAGTGGCAGTTTCATGGTCAGCCTGGAAAGTTCGCGCAGCCAATACGTCAACCAGTTGCGCTCGCACGCCCAGGATGCGGCGACCGCGCTGGCGCTGTCGCTGACGCCGAATATTGATGACCCGGCGATGGTCGAGCTGATGGTCAGCTCGATCTTCGACAGTGGTTACTACTCAAGCATCAAGGTTGTCGACTTGAATTCCAATGCTGTGCTGGTGGAGCGCCACGCTGAGCCGGACCCCGGCGGTGTGCCGCGCTGGTTCGTGCACCTGATCGGCCTGGAAGCCGCCGGTGGCGATGCCATCGTCAGCCGCGGCTGGCAGCAGGCCGCACGCGTTGAAGTAATCAGCCACCCGATGTTCGCCATTGCCAAACTCTGGCAGAGCGCCCTGGGCAGCCTGGGTTGGCTGCTGCTGTGTGGCGCGGCCAGTGCGGTACTCGGCGCCTTGCTCTTGCGTCGTCAGTTGCGGCCGCTGGACTACATGGTCGAGCAGTCCCACGCCATTGCCCGCCGCGAATTCCTCAGCCTGCCCGAGTTGCCGCGCACGCCGGAGCTGCGCCGGGTAGTACAGGCGATGAACCAGATGGTCGAGAAGCTCAAGGCACTGTTTACCGAGCAAGCCGAGCGCAGTGAGCGGCTGCGTGCCGAGTCTTATCAGGACAGCCTGACAGGGCTGTCCAACCGCCGTTATTTCGAGATGCAGCTGAACACGCGGGTGAGCAATCTGGAAGAAGCGCGCGCCGGCTACCTGCTGTTGCTGCGGGTCCAGGGGCTGGCGGGGTTGAACGCCCGTCTTGGCGGCCAGCGTACCGACCAGTTGCTACAGGCCGTGGGTGAGCAGTTGCGTCGCACCTGTGCCAGCTACCCGGAAACCAACGACCTGATTTCCCGCAGCCGTGGGGGCGAGTTCGCCGTGCTGGCGCCGGGTATGGTGCATGAAGAGGCGGTACAGCTTGCCCAGGCCCTGGAAGCGACGCTGCACAGCCTGCACGAAACGGGCGCCAGTGATATCGACCCGGTGGCTTGTATCGGCCTGGCGCCGTTCAGCCCCGGTGATTCACCGCAGGCATTGCTGAAGCTTGCCGACGAGGCCCTGGCCCGCGCCGAGAACCAGCCAACACCGGGTTGGGTATGCCTTGAACAAGGCGTGGCTGCAGTTGCCGCGGATAGCCAGCATGTCTGGCACGAGCGGCTGGACCAGGCGTTCGACAATGGGCATTTCGAACTGTTCTTCCAGCCAGTGGTGGATTGCGCTTCTGCGCAACGGGTACTGCACCACAAAGTGATTTCGCGTTTGCAGGATGGCCAGGGCGAGGCGCTGCCGGCCGGCCGCTTCCTGCCCTGGCTGGAGCGCTTCGGCTGGATGCCGCGGCTTGATGTGCTGGTGTTGGAGAAAGTGCTGGCGCACCTTCGAGGGCATGACCAGGTGTTGGCACTGAACCTGTCCGCCGCCACCCTGGCCGACCCCAAGGCACTTCAGCGTGTTTTCGAGCTTCTGGGCCAGAACACGGCGCTCGGCCCGCGGCTGATTTTCGAAATTGGCGAGGAGCAGTTACCTGAGCAGGCGGCCCTGGAGCAACTCACCCGGCGCCTGCACGCGCTTGGCTTCGGCCTGGCGCTGCAACGCTTTGGTGGGCGTTTCAGCATGATCGGCAACCTGGCGCACCTGGGCCTGGCGTACCTGAAGATCGATGGCAGCTACATCCGCAACATTGATCAAGAGCAGCACAAGCGGCTGTTCATAGAAGCGGTCCAGCGCGCCGCACACAGCATCGACCTGCCGCTGATTGCCGAGCGGGTCGAGACGGAAGGTGAGCGGTTGGTGTTGCGGGAGATGGGTGTAGGCGGGATTCAGGGGCAGTTGGTTGGTGAGCCTGCCCCCTGGCGCTGAGGGTATGCGGTCCTTTGTAGGAGCGGCCTTGTGTCGCGAAAGGGCCGCACAGCGGCCCCAGGATTTCAGCAAAGATGCATAAATCGCTGGGGCTGCTGTGCAGCCCTTTCGCGACACAAGGCCGCTTGTATGGTGATACTCGAAGGGGTGGTGGGACGAAAAAGCCGAATCTGACTGTTCACAGCAGTACAGACCGTGGGAGAACTCGCCCCACCCCTT
>NZ_NEJX01000042.1:0-10712 GCF_002113245.1 Pseudomonas sp. B13(2017) | reverse complement strand
TGAACTCGCGGGTGTAGGTCTTTCGTTCTTGCATGGAACCTCCTGATTGGGCGAATCATATCGCCCTTAAGAGGTGTCCGGGATCATTAGGCCAGTTCACCTTGTGTCGCGATGGGCTGCGACGCAGCCCCAGAATCCTGTGCCTCAATAATAGGTCCGAGGCTGCTCGTCAGCCTTGTTCAATACCGTCCCCACCAGGTTCACCCTGGCCAGGTGATGCAGGCAATCTTCGATTTCCTTCCTGTTGTTCATACCGTTGGCCACCACCAGCAGCACACAGTCGAACTTGGGTATCACGGTGATCGCATCGTCAGAGCTGAGCAACGGCGGCAAATCGAAAATGCAGATGCGCGACTCGTAGCGGTTGCGCAGTTCGCTGATCAGGTTGTTCACTTTGGGCGACGACAGCATTTCGGTAGACAACGGCACCGGTACCCGCGTGGGCAGTACCACGAACCGAGGCAAGGTCGGGTTGACCAGGCAATCCTGCAGCTCGGCCTTGTCCGTCAGAAACTCGTTCAACGCCTGGTCCATGGGCAGGCCCAGGCTGCTGCCGACCTTGGGCCGACGCAGGTCGAAGTCCACCAGCAACGCAGTCTTGGTGGTGTGGTGGGCGATGCTCATGGCCAGGTTGATCGACAGCACCGTCTTGCCTGCTTCAGGGGTTGGCGAGGTGATGGCCAAGGTTCGCCAGCCATTCTCGTCCATGGTCCTGAGCACTTGCGTGCGTAGCAGGTCAATCGGCCCGTTCATGTTGGAGTTCTTGTTGTAGGCGACGATACGATGACGCTCCAGGTGCTCCGCGCGCAGCGGCACCACCTTGGTGTTCACGTAATCGAACTGGCCAGGCACTTCCACCAGCGCCGTACCTGGAGCGGGTGACAAGGCCTGCGGGGTACCTGGGGTAACCTGGTGAAGATTATTGCCAACAGCCGGCTTGGTCCTGTCCATCACTGCTTTCCTATGCAAACCGAGACATGACTTTGAACAACAGCACATCCAGTGGCATGTAGAACACGTGCACCAGCACCACCATGATAGCCGCCAGCACCAGTGCAGCCAGGATCAGCCAGTTGCGCCAACGCTTGCGCCTGGCCACATCGGCCTTGGTATCGATGTATGGCAGCGCCACCAGCACCCGCCTGCCCAGCAGGTTTTCCAAGGCACCGACGCCGCGAATGCGCTGGTTGAGCATTTCCAGCAGCATCACCAGCGCACCGCCACCTGCCGGTGCCAGCACCAGGCCCAGCGCAGCGATTTTCTTGCGGTTGGGCTTGATCGGTTTCTCGGGCATCAGCGGTGGCTCCAGCAGCACAAAGCGCTCGGCCTTGTTCTCCTGCTCGAGGCTTTCGGTAATCTTCGCGCCCATTTCCTTGGCGCGGATTTCCTCGTACTTCTTGCGCGCGTTGTCGTGGTCACGCATCAAGGTCACCAGGCCACGCTCGACCTGCGGCGCCTCGAGGATCTCGGCCTCGTAGCCTTCCATCTTGCGGGTCAGCTCGCGCTTCTGCTCGGCCAGCGAAGCAATGCGCACCTGTGCCGCACTCATCTTGGCGCGCACGCGGGCGACATCGAGGCCGACCGTGGAGGCCGCCGCCGTGCGATTGCCACTGGCTTCGAGCGCCTGGATCCTGCGCTTGACCGCCACCACATCGGGGTGGGCTTCCTTGTAGCGGCTCAGCAGCCGGGCATACTCGGCTTTCAGGCTGGGCAGGTCCTGGGGCTGCTCGGCACTGGCCACCCGGGGGCCTTCGCCGACCTTGGTAGCCAGCCCGGCACTGGCCGCGGACAGTTCCAGCTCAAGGTAACGCAGCTCTTCCTGGGCGGCCTTGTAATCACGGTCGACCTCGCGGAACTCCAGCTCCGAGCGTGACAGCATGTTCATGCGCAGGGTCTGGTGCTCGGGCAAGGCATTGGCGTGGGCCTGCTTGAAATCCGCCAGCTGGTTTTCCAGGCTGGCCAGCTCGGCACCCAGCTTGTTCGCCTCCTGGGTGAGGAACTCGGTGGTTTCGTTGGCCCGCTCGGTACGCTGCTTGAGGTTCTCGTTGAGGAACAGCGTGACCAACTCGTCGGCAACTTCCTTGGCCACCTCCGGCTGCTTGTGCTCGAAGGACACATTGAACGCCACGGTTGCTTCGCCACGCCCGCGTACATAGGTTGTGAGGGTTTCGACCACGATGGCACTGCGCATGTGGTCAATCTTGTCGCTATCGCTGAAGCGCTTGTCGGGGAACAGGTTGTACTTGTCGATGATGCGCAGCAGGTTTTCGCGGGTCATCACCCGCTGGCGAATCACTTCGATGCGTTCATCGGCGAAACTGGTGTTGTTGGTCGATACCAGCTCGGGTGAAATCTGCTGCGACTCCACCAGGATGGTGCCGGTCGACTGGTAGATCGGCGGCACCATCACTGCGACAGCGACGGTCGCGGCCAGGATGACTACGATGCTCCCCCCCAACAACAGGGCCCGGTCCTTGATTATGGCGATGTAATCTCTGAGGGAGAGCTCGTAGTCGGACTTCATGGGGCCACCTGCCTGAAGTTCAGATGTCGGGGTACCTGTACGTCAACGTCAAACCCACGATCGTAGCGTTCGCATCAGCTTCGTGATCCTGCTGCCGATCCTTGTACATCAGCGACAGGCGCAGGTCCCAGTACGGCGAAAACTCGCGGCTGGCCCACACGCTGTAGGTCTGCAGGGTGTTGGGGGTCTGCCCTTTGCTGTCTTGCCAGGCAGCGTCCGCGCCCACCCGGGTCAATTCGCTGACGGCGTAACTCCACACACCGCGCACCTGGTCCAGCTCGGCGAAGCCGCCTTCGGCGCTGGCCACCGTGCTGCGTTCGGCGGTGAAGCTGGCGACGGCGCGCGCACCGGTATACAGCAGCGCTACCCCACCCTCCCCGCGTCGGCCACCTTCGTCACCGGAAACCTCGGTGACACCCACATGCGCATCGGCGCTGAGGCGTTCGGAGAACTGGTACTTGACCCCGACCGCCGGGCTGTAGCTATTGGACGCCGTCGCCGTCTGGTCCTGCTCGGGCTCATAGCGCCGGGCGCCAAAGCGGCTGTACAGATCAGCCCGCTCGCTCCAGGCGTAGGTCCAGGTGAACACGTTGCCCAGTTCTTCGTAACCCGTCAGCGTACTGATGTCATAACGGGCACGGTTGTACGTGGTTTCGTTGCTCAAGGTGCTGCGTTCGGTAACCGCCTGGCTCCAGTTGCCGGCCAGCGTATACAGCTTTTGCGTGCCATCGGTGGTGACCACGCCGGTATCCAGCACCGTTCCCGACAGCGTCGAACTTTCGTTGTAACGCGCCAGCAGGCCAAACCGCCCGCGCTCGGTCTGGCGCTGCCAGCCCAGGCTCACGTCGGGGTCCTCACGGTTGTCGACCACCGCCGTGTCGGACGAGCGCAATACATGCACGCCTAGCCCCAACCTCAGTTCGTCACGGTCGAAGGTACCGATCAGGGTGTAATCCGGCGCGATGATCGTGCGCGTTATGCCCTTTTCACCCGACGACAGCAGCAAGGGGTTGCTGTCATGTTCGACGGATGTCGGTACCACCACCGTAGACTGCCAATTTGCTGCCAGGACTGTGTCCGTAAACGGCAACACCAAGATTGCCGTTGCAATGCTAGTTGTTCTTAGAAGAGGCATTAAGTGTTCTTATTAAAGGCAAGATCAAGGAACGACCAGCGTATCGCCAGCCTGCAGTTGGATGTTGGTGGACATATCCCGGCCAGACACCAGGTCTCTATATCGCACGGGCAGAATTTTTTGGGAAGCGCCGGTGCCACGCACCACTTTGATTTCGCTTTCATCTGCAAACTTGTCCAGGCCACCCGACATGCTCAAAGCCTGCAGCACTGCGGTAGGGCCTGCCATTTGTACCGGCCCGGGCTTGATCACTTTGCCTTGTACATAGACCAGGTTGCCGGCGATGCTCTTGACGACAACGCTGACATTCGGGTCGGGGAGAAACTTCTCGAGTTTGGCAGCCACTTGTTTTTCAACTGCCGTTACATCCAGCCCGGCAACATCGATGCGCCCTGCCAGGGGGAACGTGATACTGCCATCGGGAAGTACGGTGGCTTCCTGGCGCAGGCTGTCTTCCTGCCATACCGAAACCATGACCACATCGCCGGGGCTGAGCAGGTAGGTAGCACTGTGCGGGTCGGCCTTACCGGCACCAGACCACACCATCAGCATGCAGAACGCGGCAAACATTGAACGCACCATGAGGGTCCCTCCGGCCGAAAAGGCCCGACAAAGAGCACTGAATGAGAACAACACACCAACTCTCGCTCCGCTTCGCGGCATACACCAACCGCGATGGCCTCGATCTTCCAGAGGCCTTGCCTTGACGCTGTGTGCCTGCAACCGTGGACCTGCACGGGCTACTGGCAATATAGCAACGGCTGGGGAATTGACAAGCAAGGCCCCGGGCCGCTGGCGTCAAGGGTTAAACCCAGGCTGGCGGACTCAGATCTGTTTCCTGTTGGCGACTGCCACAAAGCCAACGACAGCAAATGCAAAGAACCACCCTGCGGTTGAAACAGGGATGATACTGTTCTGATTGATATACATATCCGCCGCACGCGCCGCGCCACTCATCAGCGCCAGCAAAGACATCGATTTGATAATCAGAGCCGTGCGCATACGCCCCTCCTGTAAAGAGGAAAATCAACTATTTGTTGGCGTGGTGTTCGGGAGTTGTTTCACTGTTGAATTGAGCTTATGAACACAATGACATTGCGTCAACGATTCGACACTATAATAAAATTCAATGGGCGCCGGACAATACAGTCAAAATATCGACGCGCAAGTTGAGCACAGGCCGCTGCATTGGTGGCGCCAGAGTTTCATCGCTGAGAAAGGCAAGGCCGTGGGGCACTTTGGCGCCCCAGCGTATTACTCGTCTGCGTGGTGTACCACGACCAGCAACTGCGCCGGCAGCGGCCCCACCGACCTTAGCCGGTGGGGTGTCTGGGCATTGAAATGCAGGGCATCGCCTTGCTCCAGCAGCACCCGCTCGTTCATGAAGTCCACCTCCACCTGGCCGGCGTGGACGAACAGAAATTCCTCGCCCAGGTGTTCCTTGAACGTGGGGTCGCTGAACTCGGTCGGCGGCTGGATCAGGAACGGCAGCAGGCTGCGCTGCCCGACCTGGCTGGTGAGGGCCGCGTACCCCGGCCCTGCCCCGTCACCCACCAGGGCCTGGCGCTCGCCATGGCGCACCAGGCTGTAACGGCTCTGGCCGGCCTGCTCTTCGGCGAACAGTTCTTCGACATTGACATTCAGTGCCCGCGCCAACTTCAGCGCAGCGGCGATCGAGGGGGTGTTCAGGCCACGTTCGACCTTGGACAGGTAGCTCTTGGTCATGCCGGTCTTGTCGGCCAGCAGCTCCAGGGTCATCCCCAGTTTCTTTCGCAGCAGTTTCAATCGGATAGACATGTGACGCGGGTTTCCCAGGCGAAGGCAGCCTGGCCATCATACGTGGACTGCCAGGGAAATGCTGGGGCTGCTGTGCAGCCCATCGCCGGCAAGCCAGGCTCCCACAGGTACTGCGCATGGCTTGGGGCCAATGCAGTCGATGTGGGAGCCTGGCTTGCCGGCGATGGGCCGCGCAGCGGCCCCGACTTTACGGCATCACCGGCGGCAGGTACTGCAACGTCGTACCCAATGCCCACAGCAACACCAGTACCAGCGGCACGTGCACCAGCAACTGCACGAACGAGAAGCCGATCAGGTCGCGTGCCTTGAGCCCCAGTACCCCCAGCAGCGGCAGCATGTAGAACGGGTTGATCAGGTTCGGCAAGGCTTCGGCGGCGTTGTAGATCTGCACTGCCCAGCCCAGGTGGTACTGCAGGTCATTGGCCACCAGCATCACGTAAGGTGCCTCGATGATCCACTTGCCACCACCCGATGGGATGAAGAAGCCCAGCACCGCCGAATACACGCCCATCAGCACGGCATAGGTGTCATGCGTGGCGATCTGGGTGAAGAACAGCGAAATGTGGTGGGCCAAAGTCTGCTCGTCGAGGCCCTTCACCTGGGTGAGGATGGCCGCGATCGAACCATACAGCGGGAACTGGATCAGCACCCCGGTGGTGGTCGGCACCGCGCGCGCCACCGCATCGAGGAAGCTGCGCGGGCGCCAGTGCAGCAAGGCACCGAGCATGATGAACAACAGGTTGTAGGTGTTCAGCCCGGAAATGGCGGTAATCGCCGGCTTGGTGGCGAACTCCTGGTACAGCCAGCCGGCAGCCAGGGCCACCAGCAGCAGGATCAGGATGGGGCTGTGTTCCAGCCACTCGCCCGGGCGGGTGCGCTGGGGTGCCGGTGGCGCGGTGAAGCTGGGGTCGACCCCACAGTCCTGGGCGCTGCGCGCACTGTGCGGGCCCGGGGCCGTGGCGTAGGCGATCACCAGCGAGACCACCACCAACGCCGCCAGCATCACGCCGGACTGCCAGAGGAAGATGGTTTCGGTGAACGGGATTACCCCGGTAATCGACAGGATCGACGGTGGCAGGCTGGCCGGGTTGGCCTGCAGTTGCGCCGCCGACGAAGACAGGCCCAGCGCCCACACGGCGCCCAGGCCCAGGTAGGCGGCTGCACCGGCGGCGCGGTAGTCCATCTTCAGTTCGGTGCGCCGGGCCAGGGCGCGCACCAGCAGGCCGCCGAATACCAGCGACAGGCCCCAGTTGAGCAGCGATGCCAGCATCGAGATCAGCGCCACCCAGCACACTGCCGAACGGCCATTGCCGGGGATGCGCGCCAGGCGGTCGATCAGCCGCGCCGCGGGCGGCGAGCTGGCCACCACATAGCCGCCGATGACCACGAAGGCCATCTGCATGGTGAACGGGATCAGGCTCCAGAAGCCATCGCCAAAGGCCTTGGCGGTGTCGGTCGGCTTGGCGCCCATGGCCAGGGCGCCGATGCACACCAGCAGCACCGCCAGGGCGGCAAACACCCAGGAATCGGGGAACCAGCGTTCGGCCCAGTTGGAGCAGCGCAAGGCAAAGCGCGCGGAACGGCTGTCTTGGATTTCAGCGGCCACAGTTCAATTCCTTTTATTGGTTTTATGAGGTGAAGCAGTATTGCCAGACAACGCAAAAACCCTGTGGGAGCGGGCGTGCCCGCGAATGCGTCGGTAAATTCACCGCAGCATTCGCGGGCACGCCCGCTCCCACAGGGTAGGATCACATGATGCGTTAGAAGGTCATTTCCTTCACATCATCCGGCACGATCAGCTTGCCGGCGGTTTTCTCGATGATTTCCTCAACGCTCACCCCGGGCGCAGTCTCGCGCAGGATGAAGGCGCCGTCTTCGATTTCCAGGTAGGCCAGGTCGGTCAGCACCTTGCGGATGCAGCCAGCGCCGGTCAACGGCAGGCTGCACTGCGGCAGCAGCTTGGACTCGCCGTCCTTGGAAGCGTGGGTCATGGTGACGATGATGTTCTCGGCACCGGCCACCAGGTCCATGGCGCCGCCCATGCCCTTCACCAGCTTGCCCGGGATCATCCACGAGGCGATGTTGCCTTGCACATCCACTTCGAAAGCGCCGAGCACGGTCAGGTCGACATGGCCGCCACGGATCATGGCGAACGACTGCGCCGAATCGAAGATCGAGGCACCGCGGCGGGCGGTGACGGTCTGCTTGCCGGCGTTGATCATGTCGGCATCGAGGGTGCCTTCGGTGGGGAATTCGCCCATGCCGAGCAGGCCGTTTTCCGATTGCAGCATCACATCCATGTCGGCGGGTACGTAGTTGGCCACCAGGGTCGGAATGCCGATGCCCAGGTTTACGTAGTAGCCGTCCTTCAGTTCACGGGCGACGCGTTGCGCCATCTGTTCGCGGGTCAGTGCCATGGTCAGGATCTCTTTGTTGTTCTGGTGGATGGCGCTCAGGCCTTGACGGTGCGCTTTTCGATACGCTTTTCGAAGGTGCCGACGATGACGCGGTCCACGTAGATGCCCGGGGTGTGGATCTCGCTGGGCAGCAGCACGCCAGGTTCGACGATCTCTTCCACTTCGACCACGGTGATCTTGCCGGCGGTGGCCGCCAGCGGGTTGAAGTTTTGCGCGGTGTTGCGGTACACCACGTTGCCGTAGTGGTCGGCCTTCCAGCCCTTGACGATGGCGAAGTCGCCGGTAATGGATTCTTCGAGGATGTACTTGCGGCCGTTGAACTCGCGCACTTCCTTGCCGTCGGCAACCGGGGTGCCGTAGCCGGTGGCCGTGTAGAAGGCCGGGATGCCGGCGCCACCGGCGCGCATTTTCTCGGCGAGGGTGCCTTGCGGGGTCAGTTCCACTTCCAGTTCGCCGCTCAGCAGCTGGCGTTCGAACTCGGCGTTTTCGCCCACGTAGGAAGCGACCATCTTGCGGATCTGCCGGTCTTCCAGCAGCACGCCCAGGCCAAAGCCATCGACACCGCAGTTGTTGGAGACCACGGTCAGGCCCTTGACGCCACGGCGCTTGATTTCGCTGATAAGGTTTTCCGGAATGCCGCACAGGCCGAAACCACCAGCCAGTACCGTCATGTTGTCGGTCAGGCCTTCGAGGGCCTGTTCATAGGTTGCAACGCGCTTGTCCAGTCCGGCCATGCTGATCCGCCTTTTGTAGTTGTTGAACCGACGAGGCTGTCGGTGAGCGTGTGGGGACATCTTCACCGCAAGCGACTGATTTGTTAATTTTGTTTTCATCATCGATTGATAACTTTTGCAAAACAACCAAAAGGCCTGTCATGAACGTCAAGCAACTGCGCGCCTTTGTCGCTGTGGCCAAGTACCAGAGCTTCGCCCAGGCCGGTGAACACCTGCATGTCTCGCAACCGGCCCTGAGCCTGACCATCAAGGCCCTGGAAGAAAACCTTGGCGGCGCCCTGCTGAGCCGCACAACACGCAGCGTCAGCCTGACTGCCGAGGGCGAGGTACTGCTGCCACTGGCGCGGCGCCTGCTGGCCGACTGGGACGACACCGAAGAAATGCTGCGCCAGCGTTTCACCCTGCAACTGGGCCGGGTTTCGGTGGCGGCCATGCCGGCCTTTGCCGGCAACCTGCTGCCCTACTCGCTGAAGGTATTTCGCCAGCGATACCCGAAGGTCAACGTCACGGTGCACGATGTGATCAACGAACAGGTGCAGGAACTGGTGCGCCATCGCCGCGTCGAACTGGGCATCGGCTTCGAACCGGACAACATCGATGGCCTGGATTTCCACCCGTTGTACATGGACCGCTTCGTCGCCGTGGTGCCCGCCGATTCTCCCTTGGCGCAGCTGCCCCAGGTCAGCTGGGCACAGTTGCTGGCCGAAGACTTCGTGGCCCTGCAACGCCCTTCGGCGGTGCGCCTGCTGATGGAACAGAACGTGGCCGCCCACCACGGCAAACTGGCGGTGGCTTTCGAGAGCCACCAGCTGTCGACCATCGGCCGCATGGTTGCCAGTGGCCTGGGGGTCAGTGCCGTACCGGCACTGTGCATCAACCAGATGCAGGAGCTTGGCGCCCGCTGCGTCACCCTGGTCGAGCCCACGGTCGAGCGCCGCATCGGCGTGATTGCCCTCAGCGAACACAAGCTTTCCACGGCGGCGCAAGCGCTGCTCGAGGTACTGCTTTCCAATACCCGCATCCCGGAGGTGACATGCGTTACGTGAAACTGGCAGGTTCGAGCGTTCCGGCCATCGGCCAGGGCACCTGGTACATGGGTGAAGATCCGGCCCGCAAGGCGGCCGAGGTGGCGGCCCTGCAACAGGGTATCGAACTTGGCCTGAACTTGATCGATACCGCCGAGATGTATGCCGAAGGTGGTGCGGAAGAAGTGGTTGGCCAGGCCATTGCCGGGCGCCGCGACCAGGTGTTCCTGGTCAGCAAGGTGTACCCGCACAATGCCAGCCGGCGCGGTATGGCAGCGGCCTGCGAGCGCAGCCTCACGCGCCTGGGCACCGACTGCATCGACCTGTACCTGCTGCACTGGCGTGGCCAGCACCCACTGGAGGAAACCGTCGAGGCCTTCGAGCGCTTGCGCGAGCAAGGCAAGATCAAGCGCTGGGGTGTTTCCAATTTCGACGTCGACGACCTGCGCGAACTGCACAACCCCGATTGCGCCACCAACCAGGTGCTGTACAACCCGGCCCAGCGTGGCATCGAGTTCGACCTGTTGCCGTGGTGCGAAAAGCGCGCGCTGCCGACCATGGCCTACTGCCCGCTGGCCCAGGCCGGGCGCCTGCTGCAGCACCCGGTGCTGGCGGAAATCGCCGAGCGCCATGGTGCCACGACGGCCCAGGTCAGCCTGGCCTGGGTGACCCGTGATGACGGGGTGATAGCCATCCCCAAGGCCGTGACGCCCGAGCATGTGCGGTTGAATGCGGCTGCGGGCATGCTGACCTTGACCAGCGAAGACCTGCGGGCGATCGACCGGGCGTTCCCGGCACCGACGCGCAAGCAGCGGTTGGCGATGGTGTAGCGACTGTCGCGAAGAGAACTGAATTCGCAAGCAATCCTCGTACCCTGTGGGAGCGGCCTTGTGTCGCGAAAGGGCCGCAAAGCGGCCCCAGGATTGATGCGCAACAGTTGAAATTGCTGGGGCTGCTTTGCAGCCCTTTCGCGACACAAGGCCGCTCCCACATCTATGGTCCTCCCAGTTTCTGCAATACTGAATCTGGATGCGTAGTTGGCTTGCCGCAATCTATTCGGCGTCGAAGGGTTAAGGTTCG
>NZ_NEJX01000041.1:0-12095 GCF_002113245.1 Pseudomonas sp. B13(2017) | reverse complement strand
CTTCACCACCAGGTCCGAACCGGTGACTTTGTGGTTGACCGATGCGGTGTAGGTCACCACGCCGCCCTCGACCACGCTTTGCGTGGCGGTCAGGGTCACGGTGGTGGTGTCGATGGTGTCGGTCACCTTGGTCACAGCCGCAGTGCTGCTGACGTCCAGCTTCTCGAAGTCACCACCGGTGGTGCCGGTAACGGTCACGCTCAGGTTTTCGGCATCGACATACACATCGTCGCTCGGCGCATCGATGGTGATCGAGGCTTCTTTCGAGCCCGCAGCGATGGTGATGCTTTCACCGTTGCTCAGCTTGATCACCAGGTCAGTGCCGGCCTTGTTGGTCAGGGTGGCGGTATAGGTGATCTTGCCGCCTTCGGCCACGGTGTCCGTCGCGGTCAGGGTGAGCGTGGTGATGTCCGGAGTCGCAGGATTATCGGTGACGGTGGTCACCGGTTCACCAACGGCCACGGTCTTCTCGTAATTGCCGCCCGAGATGTCGGTGATCTTGTTGGTCAGGTCCAGGTTGGTGTTATGGACGTTGTTCGGCGCGGTGAACGGTACCGAAGCCGACGACTCGCCCACCGGGATGGTGATGGTCTGGCCGTTGGCCAGTTTCACTACCAGATCGGAACCGGTGACTTTGTGGTTGACCGATGCGGTGTAGGTCACCACGCCGCCCTCGACCACGCTTTGCGTGGCGGTCAGGGTCACGGTGGTGGTGTCGATGGTGTCGGTCACCTTGGTCACAGCCGCAGTGCTGCTGACGTCCAGCTTCTCGAAGTCACCACCGGTGGTGCCGGTAACGGTCACGCTCAGGTTTTCGGCATCGACGTAGACGTCGTCGCTTGGGGCATCGATGGTGATCGACGCTTCTTTCGAACCGGCGGCGATGGTGATCGTCTCACCGTTGCTCAGCTTGATCACCAGGTCGGTACCGGCCTTGTTGGTCAGGGTGGCGGTGTAGGTGATCTTGCCGCCTTCAGCCACGGTGTCCGTCGCGGTCAGGGTAAGCGTGGTGATGTCCGGAGTCGCCGGATTATCGATGACAGTCGTCACTGGCTCGCCAACCGCCACGGTCTTCTCGTAGTTGCCGCCCGAGATATTGGTGATCTTGTTGGTCAGGTCCAGGTTGGTGTTGTGGACGTTGTTCGGTGCAGTGAACGGTACCGAAGCAGACGACTCGCCCACCGGGATGGTGATGGTCTGGCCGTTGGCCAACTTCACCACCAGGTCCGATCCGGTGACCTTGTGGTTGACCGACGCGGTGTAAGTGACCACACCACCTTCAGCGACGGTCGAAGCCGCCGTCAGCGTCACGGTAGTCGTGTCAATGGTGTCAGTGACCTTGGTCACCGCTGCGCCGCTGTTTACATTCAGCTTCTCGAAGTCACCACCCGAAGTTTCGGTCATTTTTACCTGAAGGACTTCAGCATCGACATACACGTCATCGCTTGGCGCATCGATGGTGATCGAAGCTTCCTTCGAGCCAGCCGCAATGGTGATGGTCTCGCCATTGCTCAGTTTGATGACCAGATCGGTACCGGCCTTGTTGGTCAAGGTAGCGGTGTAGGTGATCTTGCCACCCTCGGCAACTGTCGGCGTCGCGCTCAGGGTCAGGTGAGTAACGTCCTTGGTACCTGGACCATCGGTCACGGTTGTCACCGGCTCGCCGGTGGCCACGGTCTTCTCGTAGTTGCCGCCCGAGATATCGGTGATCTTGTTGGTGAGATCCGGGTTGGTGCTGTGGACGTTGTCTGGTGCAGTGAACGGCACCGATGCCGACGACTCGCCCACTGGAATGGTGATGGTCTGGCCGTTGGCCAACTTCACCACCAGATCGGAACCGGTGACTTTGTGGTTGACCGATGCGGTGTAGGTCACCACGCCGCCTTCAGCGACAGTCGAAGTCGCCGTCAGGGTGACGGTGGTGGTGTCGATGGTGTCGGTGACCTTGGTCACGGCCGCAGTACTGCTGACGTCGAGTTTCTCGAAGTCGCCACCGGTGGTGCCGGTAACGGTCACGCTGAGGTCTTCGGCATCGACGTACACGTCGTCGCTTGGGGCATCAATGGTGATCGAGGCTTCCTTCGAGCCCGCGGCGATGGTGATTGTCTCGCCGTTGCTCAGCTTGATCACCAGGTCGGTACCGGCCTTGTTGGTCAAGGTGGCGGTGTAGGTGATCTTGCCGCCTTCGGCCACGGTATCTGTAGCGGTCAGGGTGAGCGTGGTGACGTCCGGAGTCGCCGGATTATCGGTGACAGTCGTCACTGGCTCGCCAACCGCCACGGTCTTCTCGTAATTGCCGCCCGAGATGTCGGTGATCTTGTTGGTCAGATCCAGGTTGGTGTTGTGCACGTTGTTCGGTGCAGTGAACGGTACCGAAGCAGACGACTCACCCACCGGGATGGTGATGGTCTGGCCGTTGGCCAGTTTCACTACCAGATCAGAACCGGTGACCTTGTGGTTGACCGACGCGGTGTAAGTCACCACGCCGCCCTCGACCACACTTTGCGTGGCGGTCAGGGTCACGGTGGTGGTGTCGATGGTGTCGGTGACCTTGGTCACAGCCGCAGTGCTGCTGACGTCGAGTTTCTCGAAGTCGCCACCGGTGGTGCCGGTGACGGTTACGCTCAAGTCTTCGGCATCGACGTAGACGTCGTCGCTTGGTGCATCGATAGTGATCGAGGCTTCTTTCGAGCCAGCGGCGATGGTGATGGTTTCACCGTTGCTCAGCTTGATCACCAGGTCAGTGCCGGCCTTGTTGGTCAAGGTAGCGGTATAGGTGATCTTGCCGCCTTCAGCCACGGTGTCCGTCGCGGTCAGGGTGAGCGTGGTGACATCCGGAGTCGCCGGATTGTCGGTGACAGTGGTCACCGGTTCACCAACGGCCACGGTCTTCTCGTAATTGCCGCCCGAGATGTCGGTGATCTTGTTGGTCAGGTCCAGGTTGGTGTTGTGGACGTTGTTCGGTGCGGTGAATGGCACCGAAGCAGACGACTCGCCCACCGGAATGGTAATGGTCTGACCGTTGGCCAACTTCACCACCAGATCGGAACCGGTGACTTTGTGGTTGACCGAAGCGGTGTAAGTCACCACGCCGCCTTCAGCGACAGTCGAAGTCGCCGTCAGGGTGACGGTAGTGGTGTCGATGGTGTCAGTGACCTTGGTCACAGCCGCAGTGCTGCTGACGTCGAGCTTCTCGAAGTCACCACCGGTGGTGCCGGTGACAGTCACGCTCAGGTTTTCGGCATCGACATACACATCGTCGCTCGGCGCATCGATGGTGATCGACGCTTCTTTCGAACCGGCGGCGATGGTGATCGTCTCACCGTTGCTCAGCTTGATCACCAGGTCGGTACCGGCCTTGTTGGTCAAGGTGGCGGTGTAGGTGATCTTGCCGCCTTCGGCCACGGTATCCGTCGCGGTCAGGGTGAGCGTGGTGACGTCCGGAGTCGCCGGGTTGTCGGTGACGGTGGTCACCGGCTCGCCAACCGCCACGGTTTTCTCGTAATTACCGCCCGAGATGTCGGTGATCTTGTTGGTCAGGTCGAGGTTGGTGTTATGGACGTTGTTCGGCGCGGTGAACGGTACCGAAGCCGACGACTCGCCCACCGGGATGGTGATGGTCTGGCCGTTGGCCAACTTTACCACCAGGTCCGAACCGGTGACCTTGTGGTTGACCGACGCGGTGTAAGTCACCACGCCGCCCTCGACCACGCTTTGCGTGGCGGCCAGGGTGACGGTAGTGGTGTCGATGGTGTCGGTGACCTTGGTCACGGCCGCAGTGTTGCTGACGTCGAGTTTCTCGAAGTCGCCACCGGTGGTGCCGGTGACGGTTACGCTCAAGTCTTCGGCATCGACGTAGACGTCGTCGCTTGGTGCATCGATAGTGATCGAGGCTTCTTTCGAGCCAGCGGCGATGGTGATGGTTTCACCGTTGCTCAGCTTGATCACCAGGTCGGTGCCAGCCTTGTTGGTCAAGGTGGCGGTGTAGGTGATCTTGCCGCCTTCGGCCACTGTCGGCGTAGCAGACAGGGTCAGGAAGGTGGTGTCCTCAGAGTCTGGTCCGTCTGTGACGGTGGTGCTGATCTCTGTCTTGTCCAGGGTCAGCTTTTCAAACTTCCACGCGTCTGCACCGCTGACCGAGTCGATGGCATTGACGACAGGCTGAGCGCCTACATAGATGTCATTCGGCGCGGTCACGGTGATCGAGCCGGTGGTGCTGTTAGCCGGCACTACAACAACGGTCTTGCCGTCGCTGAGGGTGAAATACAGCGTCGAGTGGCTATTGATCGGCAGGCCGTCTTTGCTGGTCAGCGTGACGGTGTAGGTAATCTCGCCACCTTCGGTGACGGACTCGGTGGCCGTCAGCTTGGCCACCACTTCGTTGATGGTGTCGGTTACTTTCACCGACGCATCGCCGCCCAATTGCAGGTTTTCGAAGCTGCTGCCTGCGGTATCGGCCGCCGACTTGAGGCCCACGCTGATTTCGCCAGCGTCCTGATAAACGTCTTCACCCTGCTCGGCGTGGGTGTACTGCACGCTGGTTTCGCCCGCCTTGATAGTGACCTGGGCATTGTTGCTCAGGGTCACGACCAGATCGTGCGCCAGAACGGTGTTGATCTTCACGGTGAAGGTCGGGTTCTGGTTCTCGAAGACCGACTCCTGATTGGCCTCGATGGTGACCTTGACGATATCGCCGCCAGGGCCTGGGGTTCCGGGCTCGTCAGTCACCGTTGTGCTGACTTCGGTCTTGTCCAAGGTCAGTTTTTCGAACTTCCACGCGTCTGCACCGCTGACCGAGTCGATCGCGTTGACCACTGGCGCATTGGCGCCCACGTATACGTTGTCCGGCGCGGTCACGGTGATCGAACCGGTGGTGCTGTTGGCCGGTACCACAACAACGGTCTTGCCATCACTGAGGGTGAAGTACAGCGTCGAGTGGCTGTTGAGCGGCAAGCCGTCTTTGCTGGTCAGCGTGACGGTGTAGGTGATCTCGCCACCTTCGGTGACGGACTCGGTAGCCGTCAGCTTGGCCACCACTTCGCTGATGGTATCGGTCACCTCGACCGAAGCGGGACCGCCCAGTTGCAGGTTCTCGAAGACTCGCCCGTCGACATCTGCCGCCGACTCGACGCCCAGACTGATCTGGCCGGCGTCGTTGTAGACATCATCGCCCTGCGCGTCGTGAGTATACGGCGCGCTGGTATCGCCTGCCTTGATGGTGACCTGGGCATTGTTGCTCAGGGTCACGACCAGGTCGTGTTCCAGCGGGGCATTGATGCGTACGGTGAAGGTCGGCTTGAGGTTCTCAGCCACCGAGGGCTGGTCGGCGGTGATGGTGACCTGTACCAGATCGCCCTGGTTACCAGTACCCGGAATGCCGGAGCCTGGCTCGTCTGTTACGGAGGTGGTGACGGTATCACCGCTGAGCGTCAGCTTCTCGAAGCTGTCCGCACCTGATACGGATTCCAGCTTGTTCGCGATAGCCGCCTGACCACCGACATAAACGTCATCGTCGACGGTGATGGTCGCGGTACCCGACGCGTTGTTGGCCGGGATGGTGACTTTCGTCCCATCACTCAGAGTGAAGGTCAACGCGCCGTGTTGAGTAACCGGCAGGCCCTGTGTGTTGGTCAGGGTGACGGTGTAGGTCACCTGGCCACCCTCGGTTACGGAGGCCTTGTCGACGGTCAGAGTAGCGACGACTTCACTGACGGTGTCCGAGATTTCAACGGTCGCCGGCCCACCAAGGTCCAGCTTCTCGAAAGTGGCACCCGATACGGTAGCGTCTGTGACGCTGAGGGTGACAGAGCCAGCGTCTTTGATTACGTCATCACCCTGGGCCGAGGTCTTGTACTCGACTTCGGTCTTGCCAGCTTCGATGGTCACGGTGTCGCCGTTGGACAAAGTGACAGTCAGAGGACGGTCCAGTGCCTGGCTTACTTTCACGGTGAAGGAAGGCTGCTGGTCTTCGGTCACATTGCCATTGCTGACGATGCTTACGGTGACAGTATCGATACTGTCACTGATCACAGTCGAAGCTGGTGTCGGGTTCGGGGTCAGTTGCTCGAAGTTGCCGCCTGTGGCGCTTTCGATGGTTACGCTGACGGTCGGGCCGTTGTTGTAAACGTCGTTGGCCGGAGTCTGGAAGTCAATACTGCCCTGGGTTTTACCGGCTTCGACGGTAATGGTCTGGCCGTTGGACAGGGTTACGGTCACCGGGGTTTGAGCCGGATTGCTCAGGGTCACGGTGTAGGTGATGACGCCGCCTTCGGTCACCGACGGGCTCGCCGTCAGGGTCGCGGTGGTGGTGTCGATCGAGTCGTTGATCGTGGTCTGAGCTGGAGTCGGATTCGGCACCAACTGCTCGAAGTTGCCACCGGTCGCACCGGTAATCGTGGCGCTGACAGTTGAACCGTTGTTGTAGACGTCGTTAGCCGGAGTCTGGAAGTCAATACTGCCCTGGGTTTTACCGGCTTCGACGGTGATCGTCTGGCCGTTGGACAGGGTTACGGTCACCGGGGTTTGAGCCGGATTGCTCAGGGTCACGGTGTAGGTGATGACGCCGCCTTCAGTCACGCTTGGCGAAGCGGTCAGGGTCGCGGTGGTAGTGTCGATGGTATCGGTAACCTGGGTAACCGCAGGTGTTTGCGGCACGGTCACCGTCAGCCCACCGCCCCCGGTGGTGCCCGTTACGGTCGCCGAAATCTGGTCCCCGTCGATATACGGGGTATCGTTTGCCGGAACCACGACGTTGACGCTGCCCGAGGTCTGCCCGGCCGGAATGACGATTACGGCCCCGTTGGAAAGGGTGACCACCAGGTTGGTGCTCGGTGCCTGGCCAACCGTAGCGGTATAAACGATTACACCACCCGCTTCGCTGATGGACGGGGTAGCGCCAAGAACCAGGTCGGTAGCAACGCTGGTATCCGTCGTCGGCGTAGTTACCTGGTTGTTGCTGGTGGTATCCAGCACGCCAACCTCTTCGCCATCGAGCACGGCAGCAAAGCCCAGCCCGTCAGTCGGGAAGCCGACGGTAGGGTCGACCCGGCCCGCGGTTTCTTCGAGCATGACAAAGCTGTGGCCACCGCCCAGTGCACCACCACCGCCCGCCGATGATGGGCCAGCCGCAGTCGCTTCAAGCTCGGTAGTCGGGTCGACACCGGCAGCGATCGCCTGTTGCAGTTCCTCCACCGACGGCGCGGCCTGTGCGGTCGCCTGGCTCAGGTCGGTGCTGCTGTCTGGCGCATCGGCGCTCCACTGGCTATCACGACCCAGGTCGAGCAGACGGCCATCGGCCAGCTCCAAAGTAACTGCACCACCCGGGCCGGTGAGCACTTCCTCACCGGCCAGAAGGCGGTCCCCTTCGATCAGAACACGCCGAATGCCCTCTGGGGATACCGCAATAACCTGGCCGACAATACTTTTGACGATGGCTACAACGCTGCTCATTGGACTCTCCGTGTGACCCGATGGGTACTTCCCTGCCAGAGCGGCACTTGCAGACCACTTCAGGCGGAACTATGTCGATGATCTCTAGACGTTTATTGGCGTCAATATTCCGTCTATAACTTTTTGGAATTAACCAAATGCCAAACTATTGACCTTATACATTGCCATCCTAAACAATCAGCAATGTAATGTCACATTGATATTCGAATCTTAACCATGCGCTTCTTGAGGATAAGTGTCGTACATCATCCAAAGCGTCTTCAGCCAGTACTTTCAGCAGCTTTCCTCGTGCCTAGGTAACCGCAAAGAATACGACTGGACAACCGCTCATCGGCAGCTGTCAAAGATTCAAGCGTCAATAACCAAGTCACTTTCGCTCGCTCGGGTCATTGCCTGGTTACAAGCACAAACCTTGCCTGAAGGCAGCAAGACTTTGATCGGGAAGCCAGGCAAAAGCGCGGCCATACGATAGCTCACGGAGCCAGCAGCCCGCACCGCTGCACAATCAGGCACCCGATTTGCCGTAGATCAAAGAGATAGCGAACCACTGCGCAAATACTGCCAGCCCGAAAATGAGAAAACGTAGTCGATTGTCGAACCAAAGCCTGTCAGCGACCTGCTTTCCAATAATAAATTTTGCCTAATTAGTTACCGAATGACGTCAACAAATAAGCGCCTGTTTATTGACAAGCTACAAGTCGATACCGACAACTCCTCTGCCGCCAGACGGATGGCAGGCTATGCTGCAAATTAATTCGGCCTGGATGCTGACTGGATCAAAAATGAAACATCCGCCACTCAGCATCGTCTGCCAAGAATGAAGACCGTAGAATTGTTTACTCAATACCGATTCAAGGCGACCATTGGCCGGTTGCCCAAGCGCCAAGGTGCCGTAGCCTCATGACCACTGCCTGGCAGCGCCATTGAACGCCAGGGTGAGCCAGCCTGAACGGCGGCACACCCCCCCACCCACCACAAGGATGAAGAGCCGCGTGGAATCCGAAGTCAGTCGAGTCCAACTCAGCCACGATCCACGCAGTCAGCATGACGATCCCCTGCTGGATAGTCTGTTGAGCCTGTGTGTTCTGCACCAGAAACCCGCCAGCCGGGTCATGCTGACCACCGGCCTGCCGCTGCCGGCCCAGCGCCTGAGCCCCGAGCTTCTGCCCCGCGCAGCCGCCCGGGCCGGCCTGCAGGGGCGCCTGCTGCAGCGTAAGCTGGAGCAGATCCCGAGCATCGCCATGCCGGCCATGCTGCTGCTCAAGGAAGGCCGCAGCGCCGTCCTGCTGGGCTGGGAAAACCAAGACACCGCGCGCCTGCTGCTCAGCGAGAGCGATGGCGGCGAGGTACATGTCAGCCGCGAAGCCCTGCAGAGCGATTACAGTGGCCGGGTATTCTTCGCCCAGCCGCAGCACAAGTTCGACGTCAACCACGGCAACCTCATCCCGCGGGCGAAGTCGTGGTTCCGCGATACCTTGCTGCGCAGCAAGTGGCTATATATCGACGCCATCGCCGCCAGCCTGGTGATCAACCTGATCGCCCTGGCCGCGCCACTGTTCGTGATGAACGTATATGACCGGGTGGTGCCCAACCAGGCCACCTCGACCCTCTGGGTGTTGGCCATCGGCATCGCCGGTGCCTACATCTTCGACCTGATCCTCAAGGGCCTGCGCGGCTTGTGCCTGGACCTGGCCGGCAAGAAGACCGACCTGATCATTTCGGCAACGCTGTTCGAACGTATCGTCGGCATGTCGATGAAGTACCGCCCGGCCAGGGTCGGCAGCTTTGCCCAGAACATTCACGAGTTCCAGGGCCTGCGTGACTTCCTCGCCTCGCTGACCCTGACCAGCCTGATCGACCTGCCGTTCACCGTCCTGATCCTGATCGTCATCGCCATCATTGGCGGGCACCTGGTGTGGATCCCGATCATCGCCTTCCCGCTGGCCTTGGGCATCGGTTACGCCCTGCAACGGCCACTGATGGCGACCATGGAACGGACCATGGCCCTGGCCTCGGAGCGCCAGTCCAGCCTGATCGAGACCCTTGCCGGCCTGGATGCGGTAAAGGTCAACAACGCCGAAAGCGAACGCCAGTACATGTGGGAGCAGACCCTGGGTACCCTCAGCCGCCTGGAACTGCGGGTGAAGGTGCTGTCGAGCCTGGCGATGAACATCACCCTGCTGATCCAGCAACTGGCAGGCGTGGCGATGATCTGCGTCGGCGTGTACCTGATCATCGACGGCAACCTGAGCATGGGCGGCCTGGTGGCCTGCTACATGCTCAGCGGCCGTGCCCTCGGCCCGCTGGGCCAGCTCAACGGCCTGCTCGCCCGCTACCAGCAAGCCAAGGTGACCATGGTCTCCACCGACCACATGATGGAACTGCCGCAAGAACGCAACTTCGAAGAACGCCCGCTGAGCCGCAAGGTGCTGCAGGGCAGCGTCGAGTTCCGGGGGGTCGATTTCACCTACCCGAACCAACAGAATCAGGCCTTGAAGAACATCAACCTCACCATCCGCCCCGGCGAGAAGGTGGGCATTATCGGCCGCAGTGGCTCGGGCAAGAGCTCGCTGGCCAAGCTCATCGTCGGCCTTTACGAGGCCGATAGCGGCTCGCTGCTGGTCGATGGCGTGGACATTCGCCAGATCGACGTCAGCGAACTGCGCCACAACATCGGCTACGTGCCCCAGGACATCCAGCTGCTGGCCGGTACCCTGCGCGACAACCTGGTCAGCGGGGCTCGCTACATCGAGGATGAGTTGATTCTGCAAGCTGCCGAACTGGCGGGTGTGCATGAGTTCGCCCGGTTGCACCCGGACGGCTACGAGTTGCAGGTGGGTGAACGCGGGCAGAACCTGTCCGGTGGCCAGCGGCAGAACGTCGCCCTGGGCCGCGCGCTGTTGCTCAACCCGCAGATCCTGCTGCTGGACGAACCGACCAGCGCCATGGACAACACCGGCGAAGAACGCCTCAAGCAGCGCCTGCAGGCGGTGGTGGAAGGGAAGACGATGCTGCTGGTCACACACCGTGCCTCGCTGCTGTCGCTGGTGGACCGGCTGATCGTGATCGATCGCGGGCAGATTGTCGCCGACGGCCCGAAAGCCGCGGTCATGGATGCGCTGAAGAAGGGGCAGATCAGTGTTGCATAAGCTGGATGTGGGGCAATTCAAGGACGGCCTGCGGCGCTATTTCAAGGGTTCCGATTCACTGGGCGGCCAGCCGCTGCCAGAGGTCAACAAGGCCCTGATCGAGGATGCACCGCGGGTCGTGCGGCTGACCATCTGGGGCGTGATCCTGTTCTTCGTGTTCCTGATCGTGTGGGCCAGCGTAGCGCCCATCGACGAAGTTACGCGGGGTGAAGGCAAGGCCATTCCGTCGTCCAAGGTGCAGAAGATCCAGAACCTGGAGGGCGGCATCGTCGCCGAGATCTTCGCCAAGGAAGGGCAGATCGTCGAAGTGGGCCAGCCATTGCTGCGCCTGGATGAAACCCGCTTCGCCTCCAACGTGGGTGAAACCGAGGCCGACCGCCTGGCCATGGCCTTGCGCGTCGAGCGCCTGAGTGCCGAGGTCGAGGACAGCCCGCTGAAGATCGACGAAGCACTGCGCAAGGCCGCGCCAAGCCAGGCGGCCAGTGAAGAGTCGTTGTACCAGAGCCGGCGCCAGCAACTGCAGGACGAGATTGGTGGCCTGCAACAGCAGCTGGTACAGCGCCAGCAGGAACTGCGCGAATACAGTTCGAAACGTGCCCAGTACGCCAACAGCCTGCAATTGTTGCGCAAGGAGATCAGCATGTCCGAGCCCCTGGTGGCCACCGGGGCGATCTCCCAGGTTGAGGTGCTGCGCCTGCGCCGCGCCGAAGTGGAGAACCGCGGTCAGCTGGACTCCACAGCGCTGGCCATCCCGCGCGCCGAGGCGGCCATTCGCGAGGTGCAAAGCAAGATCGAAGAGACCCGTGGCAAATTCCGCAGCGAAGCGCTGACCCAATTGAACGAAGCGCGCACCGAGCTGAACAAGGCCACGGCGACCAGCAAGGCACTGGATGATCGCGTGCACCGCACCATGGTTACTTCGCCGGTACGCGGTATCGTCAAGCAGCTGCTGGTAAATACCATTGGCGGGGTGATCCAGCCGGGCAGCGACATCATAGAAATCGTGCCGCTGGACGACTCACTGGTCATCGAGGCGAAGATCCTGCCCAAGGACATCGCCTTCCTGCACCCTGGGCAGGAGGCGACGGTCAAGTTCACGGCCTATGACTACACCATCTACGGTGGGCTGAAGGCCAAGCTGGAGCAGATCGGTGCCGACACCATCACCGATGAAGACAAGAAGACCACCTACTACCTGATCAAGCTGCGCACCGACCGCAGCCACCTGGGCACTGACGAGAAGCCGCTGCTGATCATTCCGGGGATGGTGGCGACGGTCGATATCATGACCGGCAAGAAGACCATCATGAGCTACCTGCTCAAGCCGATCATGAAGGCGCGTTCGGAAGCGTTGCGCGAGCGTTAAAAAGCACACTCATCGCCGCGACCCACACTGTGGGAGATTCTATGGTTGTGGGCAATGCTTTTTGCCCCCTTTGCTCATGTATTCGCCTTGAGTCTTCATCAAGGCGAATGCAATTCTGGCCAGCTTTCGGG
>NZ_NEJX01000040.1:0-14846 GCF_002113245.1 Pseudomonas sp. B13(2017) | reverse complement strand
AGCGAAGAGCGAAGAGCGAAGAGCGAAAAAGTACTGGTCTTGATCTCGCGCATAGTCCATTTACGATGGCGACGCTTACTCACCTTTTCGCCCTTACGGCGAGTCACTTTTTGTCAAACGCGACAAAAAGTAACCAAAAAACGCTGCGCTCCCATCATCCGGCCCCTCCGCTACGCTACGGGGTTCCCTCGCGCCGGTCTTGCTCCCGGGAGTACGCGCTGCAGGCCCCATCCATGGGGCCTCAGCGCTTGACGGGCATCCATGCCCGTCACCTCCCTCCGCAAGCCCTCTGCTCGGCCTCCTGAAGTCGCGAAGATCAAGATCAAGATCAAGATCAAGATCAAGAGCAAGAGCAAGAGCAAGAGCAAGAGCCGGGGACTTGTCTGGGTTTCAGGTTACTTCACTTTGCATGCACACTAATCGCCACCAACCGCATAACCACCGGCCTGACCATCAATACACAAACGAACGCCACAGGCATCGCCAACTGGTAAGCCTTCAGCACGTTGCCAAGGTATTCAGGGTTAATCCCCCCATTCGCTGCCGTGATCACGAAACACATCAATAGCGCCATGATCGACGACATGTAGAAGGCAAAAACGTAGGGCGTGGCGCCCGGGTGCAATTTGCGTCGGCTGCGTGCCTGGGACAGGTTGCTCATGCGAACTCCTGAAAAGTAAGTAGAGGCGCAAGTTAGCATCGCATCCGGCAGCAGCTGTAGACCAGCCGCATTGAGTTCTTTATAAAGAGATTCTTACGAATCCAGGGGCCCAGCATGGACCTGCTCAACGCCATTCGCAGCTTCATCAAGGTGGTCGAAGCCGGCAGCATCGCCGCCGGTGCCCGCAACCTGGGCCTGAGCCCGGCCGCGGTCAGCCAGAACCTGGCACGCCTGGAGGGCCACTTGCAGGTTCGCCTGCTCAGCCGCACCACCCGCAGTATGGCGCTGACACCCGCCGGCACTCAGTATTACGAGCGCGTCAGGCACATCGAGCGCGACCTGGCCTTGGCCGAACAGGCCGTCACCACCCCCGACAGTGAGCCCCAAGGGCGGCTATGCATTGCCTCGACGTCCGCCTTCGGTCGCCACGTGCTGGCGCCATTGATACCCGCGTTCAATGCCCGCTACCCACTGCTTTCGATAGAGTTGGTAACGACTGATCGCCGGGTCAACCACGCGCGGGAAGATGTGGACGTGAGCCTGCGCATTGCCCCGCAACTCGAAGACCAGTTGCTGGCCCGGCATATCGCCCGTATACCGTTCATTTGCTGTGCCTCGCCCGGTTACCTGCAACGCGCCGGCGTGCCGGCCACGCCCGAGGCCTTGCGTGACCACCGCTGCCTGGTGTTCCGCTACCCGGTGGATGGGCGCTTCCTGCGTTGGGGGTTCATGCGCGACGGGCTGCGGTTCGAGGCAGAGTTCGGCAGTGTCCTGATTAGCGACGACATCGATGCCCTGACCCAGATGGCACTGCACGATGGCGGCATCACCCGCCTGGCCGAGTTCATCGTCCGGCCGCATCTGGCCGCCGGGGCGCTGGTATCGTTGTTCGAATACAGCGATAGCGGTCAGGCCTATGCCCAGACCGAACCGATGGATATCTACCTGTGCCTGGCCGATCGCTTCGCCATGACTGCAAAAGTGCGTGTGTTCATGGACTACCTGCGCGAATGCCTGGGTGACAGCTGGCAGGTGCAGGCCTGAAAAAGATATTGGGGCTGCTTGCAGCTCATCGCGACACAAGGCCGCTCCTGCAGCGTCCGCATGAACCCGTAGAATCGGTTTTGTGCGGTCGTTGCAGGAGCGGCCTTGTGTCGCGATGGGCCGCAAAGCGGCCCCGACTTACTTGAAGCTATCAGAAGCGGTAGGTAAGGGACGCACCGATACCGTGAGCGCTGTTCTCGTACTTGGCCTGGTAGCTGCCTTTCAACAAGCCTTCTGTCTGCGAGCTCGGCAGATTGTTGACCTTGGTGTCCTCTTCCCACAGGTAGGAGTAGGCAACATCGATGGTCATGTCATCGTTCGGGCTCCAGCCGGCACCAAAGCTGACCGCTTTACGGTCGCCGGTAGGAATGCGCGGCGAGCGATCGTGGTTGTTGGTGGGCGACTGGTCGACGGAGAAGCCTGCACGCAGGGTCCACTCCTTGTTGACCTTGTAGGCAGCACCAATGGCGTGTGCCCAGGTGTCATGCCAGTTCTGCTCTTCGGTGATGGTCTGCAGTGGGTAGCCCGCCGGTGCTTCGTTCTTGACAACGATGCTCTCCAGGCGGCTCCAGCGAGTCCACGTGCTGCCCGCATACAGGGTCCAGTGGTCATCCAGTTCATGGGTGACCGAGAAGTCCACCGACTCTGGCGTCTTGATTTTCAGGCTGGCGTCGAACTTGCCGTTCAGGCCGAGGGCCGCAATCGGGTAGGAAACACGGGTATCGCCTTCAAGCTTGTAGTCGACCATCGAGTGATAGGTCAGGCCCAGACGGGTACGGTCTGTGGCTTGTACGAGAACGCCGATGTTGTAACCGATCGCGGTGTCGTCGCCCTTGATCTTGACTTCGCCATCCGGGCCGTTGGGGCCCAGCAGCGCCTTGCTGCTCAGGTTCGAGCCCAGCTCACCCTTGATACGGTTGATGGTCGGGCCAAAACCGATCGACACCTTGTCGTTGAAGGCATAGCTGATGGTTGGCTGGAAGGTGACAACCTCGACCTTGCTCTTCTTGCCCCAGTAGCGTGCCGCGTCATCGCTACCGTAGTCGGTGATCAGGCCGTATGGCACGTAAACACCGAAACCGACGCTCCAATGATCATCGATCGGCTTGACGTAGTAACCCATGGGCACGCCCACGACCGGGACCATGTCGCCATCGGTTTCCCCCCCGAAATTGCTACCACGACCCGAAATATCAGACTTGGCAATGACGGCTGCGCCACCCACGGTGACCTGTTCGCGCTTCAGGCGCGACATGCCTGCAGGGTTGCCATACACAGTGCTGGCATCTTCGGCAGAAGACGAACGTCCCGCAAAACCGGTTCCCATGCCGCTGATGCTTTGCTCGTTCAGCGCGAAACCTGCAGCAAGCAGTTGGCTGGAAGCAAGAGCAACGGCAATGCCGAGGGAGGTTTTGAGCATTACTTTTTTCATTATTAGAAAACTCCTTGGGATCTCCGGGGCGAAAAGCTACCAACAAATCACGCGCCGCGCTATAGCCTCAATCGCAGGAGATAGAGCGGTTTTGTAGGACAATCCGACCAAAATTCCCTTTTTTCCGGGTGCGTTGTAGGACGCGTCTTAAGATGCCTGCGGCAATCTCTGATCTATGCAGGTATGCCAGGCGTGGGTGAAGTCGCGCAGGCGACCTTGTGGGTTGAAAATCTGTCGCCAGATCCGCGCCAGCGCGAGAAGGTCATCGGCGGCAGGCAGTGGCGTGGCCTGCTCTTCGACGAGCATCCAGGCAATGGCGGTGGAATAGCGCAGGTTGACGGTGAGTTCCAGGTGCGGGCCACCGAGAAAGGCGTGCTGGCTGGCCAGGCCGCGGACCAGGCTGGCCAGGTCGGGGTCACGGGCAAGGTAGTCGTCCCAGATCGCCTGGTGACGGTGTTCGCCGATACGGTAAAGGCCATGCCCACGACGGTCGTGCAAGGCCGACCCCAGGGCCGACTGGCTGGCGGCGATGCCCAGCAACAAGGCTTCGGCGCTGGCGCAGTGACGGTTCAGGTAGACCAGGGTGGGTCGGATCACATACTGACACAATTCATTCGCCGCGATACCCATGATGCCCTCGAGCAGTTAAGGGCCGGACGGGCGCTGGAGCTTGGCAGCTGGTGAGTGATCAGGCCCGCCGGAAGCGGCAAGCACCGCTCGAGTTGAAGTGTAGTGTGATAATCGTGGTGTAAAGGGCTGTTTTTAAATCGATTGCTGCCTGACGTACCGGGCTATATGCCTTAAGGCAATTACGCCACGAACGTTCAGGCAGGCTTGCGATGGGATGATTCAGCGCTTGAATACCGCAGTATTCGCCGCTCACGCGGTGAGCGACTGGCGGGTTCGGGCGATGACCGCCTGCAGCGGTTCACTGCGGCTGTACTGTTCGGGGTACAGGCGCTCGGTGTGGCAGGCGACGCCGTGTTCGTCTACCAGGGTAAAGCTGAAGCTGCCCTTGCGAGGGGCAACGATAAGGCACTTCAACGGCGAGAAGGCCTGGGAGAGGGTGCCAATGGCAGCCTGAATCTGATGATGAGTTTGCATATTGTTGGAGGTTCCTGCTTTAAACACGGGGTTATGATCCGTGCATGATAGAAACGTTCCAGTGACGCCTTTATTAAGGGACGAACGAACCTGACTGGAACAGGGCAGCCAGAGGGAGCGCAATCAAATGTGGGCGCATGGGCTGACTGGTAGGTACTTCAGAAGGCAGGCAGCACGCCGGGGCCAAGGTTCTAGGCCGTCGGTGTGGGATCCTGATCAATCTGTCACGTGATTCGTGCTTGAGCAGCGCGTGGCTGGCGAGTGAATCATCGAATGGGCCGGTCCTGGTTTCAGCAGCGCCACCCTTGGGAGGAGCGGGTCTGCAAGGACGCTTGAGGCCAGAATTGACTTTCAGCTTGGTACTAACGAGGCGCACCTTAGCGGAAATACAGGCGCTTGGCAAGCATTTCATGTTTGTTCAGGTGAGCCGAGCAGTATGGCGCGTATTTGCCCTGCTGGGAAGAGGGGGCAAAAGGCCCGCATCCGGCCTGATGTACCGATTTCGTGCACTCAAATGAAGGTTTATGGTGCACTTGTTCACATTCGGAGCAGCGCTTGCAACTGCCTGGCAACACGCCACGACAGCCTCGCCAATGCCTTGACTGGGCGGTTAAGTCAATGAAAAAAAACACTATTTTTAGCTGGTGAAAAAATCGTCAGTTTGAGCGAAAGCCCCAATTCATGGGGGTTTGCGGGGGATGGGAGGGGGTTGTCCACCGAGTTATCCACAGGAACTGTGGATTGTCCCTAGCGCTTGCTCTAGGACGGGCGTGCCAGCAATACATTGAACTGTCCGACAATCGACATGCTCCGGGAGACCTGTTGGTCATCCACTTGAAAACGTCAAGAAAAGATCATTGAAAATTTTTTTCAATCCTCCGGAAATCGAAAGGCCAAGGCGCAAGAAAAAGGGTAGAGTGGCGCGCCTTTCGAGTTGCCAAACCTGTTGCTCATGAAGTTTCGCGGTAAACCCCTCGCCAGCCCCGCTGCATCGACGCCTGCGCCTCCCCCAAAACGTTTCTCTCTCAAAGTGGCCTTGTGGCTGCTCGACAACCCGCGCCTGGGTGACAAGCCGCAGGTCAAGCACTTGGCCGGGCGCCTGTTGAAACAGCCAGCGCGCCAGGGCGTGGTCGTGGCGCAAAGCCGCCTGGGGCAGATGTTGTGCCGCGATTGCGGCAATGCCCGTGACCGTCGTATTGGCCATGAACTGCTGCGCCAGGCAGCCCGCGCCGGTGATCGGCGGGCGCAGCTGGAGTATGCGCGGCTGTGCCAGCACAGCGAGCCGGAGCAGGCGCGGTACTGGCTGGAGCTGGCGGCGGGGCAGGGGTCGCAGGAAGCGCGGCGGCTTTTGATGCAGTGGTTCCATGCCTGAGGTGTGTTGCCAGCACTGGCCTCTTCGCGGGTAAACCCGCTCCCACAGGAATAGCTATACCTCGGATACTGTGCAATCCCTGTGGGAGCGGGTTTACCCGCGAAGAGGCCGGAACAGGCAACACACCGCTCAGGCTGATAAGCTGCGATGCATTCGTCCAGGATCATTCGGGGTAAGCATGACAGTGGATCTGGCCAGCATTCTGCTGGGCTTGGTGGCAGGTGCATTACCTTGCCTGGGTTGGGTCATGCAGGTGCAGCGCCGCCAGGGTGCGCGGCAAGGCGAGCAGGCCTTGCTCGAAGAGCGCCTCAATGCTGCCCAGCTGGCCCTGGCCGGCCTGCAGGCGCAACTGGATGCCAGCCGCGACGAGGTCAGCGACCTCAGCGAAGCCAACACCGTCAAGCAGACCCAGCTGGCCGCCCAGGGGCGTGAGCTGGAACTGCTGCAGATCGAGCGCGACAACGCCCGTGACGCCGCCCACGCCTGGAACCTCGAGCGTGCCAACCGCGAAGCCGAACTGCGCCGCCTGGAGGCCCAGACCGCACGCCTGGACGCCGAACTGCGCGAGCAGCAGGAAAGCCACCAGCAGCGCCTGGAAGACCTGCAGGAAGCCCGCGACACCCTGCGTGCCCAGTTCGCCGACATGGCTACCAAGATCTTCGACGAGCGCGAGCAGCGCTTCGCCCAGACCAGCCAGCAGCATCTCGGCCAGTTGCTCGACCCGCTCAAGGAACGCATCCAGGCTTTCGAAAAACGCGTGGAGGAGAGCTACCAGCAGGAAGCCCGCGAGCGCTTCTCGCTGGGCAAGGAGCTGGAGCGCCTGCAGCAACTGAACCTGCGCCTGTCCGACGAAGCCACCAACCTTACCCAGGCGCTGAAGGGCCAGAAAACCCAGGGCAACTGGGGTGAGCTGATCCTCGAACGGGTACTGGAGCATGCCGGCCTGGAAAAGGGCCGTGAATACCAGACCCAGGTCAGCCTCAAGAGCGCAGATGGCGAGCGCTTCCAGCCTGATGTGCTGATCATGCTGCCCGGCGACAAGCAGGTAGTGGTGGATGCCAAGGTCAGCCTCACCGCCTACCAGCAGTTCGTCGCCGGCAACGACGAGGCCGCGCTCAAGCAGCATGTGCAGTCGCTGCGCAGCCACGTCAAAGGCCTGTCGAGCAAGGACTACAACCGCCTCGAAGGCCTGCACAGCCTGGATTTCGTGCTGCTGTTCGTGCCGATCGAGGCCGCCTTCTCGGCAGCCCTGCAGGCGGAGCCGAACCTGTTCCAGGAGGCCTTCGATCGGCAGATCGTGATCGTCAGCCCGACCACCTTGCTGGCCACCTTGCGGGTGATCGACAGCCTGTGGAAGCAGGAACGCCAGGGCCAGAACGCTCGCGAGATCGCCGAGCGCGCCGGCTGGCTGTACGACAAGTTCGTGCTGTTCATCCAGGACCTGGACGAGTTGGGCAGCCGCCTGCAGCAGGTGGACAAGGCCTATGCCGCCGCGCGCAACAAGCTGTGCGAAGGGCGCGGCAACCTGGTCAGCCGCAGCGAACAGCTGAAGCTGCTGGGCGCCCGCGCCAGCAAGAGCCTGCCGGCCGACCTGCTGGAGCGGGCGCTGTCCGACGAGGCGTTGCCGGACGAAGCGCTTACTGAACCAGGCTCAGATGGCGATTGAGCATGGCGCGCAGGGCCGCCGGCTTGACCGGCTTGGCCAGGTAGTCCAGGCCAGAGGCATGCACCATGGCGATGGTTTCCTTGCTGCCGTCGGCGCTGATCACCACGCCCGGCACCGGCTCACCCAGGCGCGCACGTAGCCAGCCCATCAGCCCGGTACCAGTCTCGCCGTCGTCCAGGTGGTAGTCCACCAGCGCCAGGTGCGGGCGCATGCCCTTGGTCAGCAGGGCTTCGCATTCGGCGCGGTTGCGCGCGGTCCACACCTGGCAACCCCAGCGGCTGAGCAGGCTGTTCATGCCGATCAGGATGCTGTCTTCGTTGTCCACGCACAGTACCTGCAGCCCGGCCAGTGGCTGGCCGCCCTGTTCCACCGGGGCGGTGGGCGCCGGGGCGGCCTGGCGGGCAATCGGTACGCTGACGCGGAACACCGTGCCCTTGCCCGGCCACGAGCGCACTTCCAGCTTGTGCCCCAGCACCCGGCACAGGCCGTCGGCGATCGCCAGGCCCAGGCCCAGGCCCTTCTCGGCGCGGGTCTGGTGGCTGTCCAGGCGCTTGAACTCCTGGAAGATCACCTGCAGCTTGTCGTCGGCGATGCCCGGGCCGCGGTCCCACACCTCAAGCCACAACTGTTCACCCTGGCGCCGTGCGCCCAGCAGGATCGGGCTCTTGCCATAGCGCAGGGCATTGGTCAGGAAGTTCTGCAGCACCCTGCGCAGCAGCTTCATGTCGCTGTCCACCCGCAGGCGGCTGCCGCGCAGGCGGAACTCCAGGCCCTTCTCGGCGGCCAGCACCTTGAATTCGGCACCCAGGGTATCGAACAGCTCGTTGAGGGCAAAGGGCTTGGCATCCGGGGTGATCTTGCCGTTTTCCAGGCGCGAGATGTCCAGCAGGTCGCTGATCAGCTCTTCGGCCGAGCGCAGCGAGCTGTCCATGTGCTGCACCAGTTGCCGGGCCTCTTCGTTCATGCCCTCGGCCTGCTGCGACAAGGCGGCGGAGAACAGCCGGGCGGCGTTCAGCGGCTGCATCAGGTCATGGCTGACCGCAGCCAGGAAGCGGGTCTTGGACTGGCTCACCGCTTCGGCACGGCTCTTGGCTTCGGACAACGCCTGGTTCAGTTGAGACAGCTCTTGGGTGCGTTCCGCCACCCGTTGCTCCAGGCCTTCGTTGGCATCGCGCAGGGCCTGCTCGGCCTCGCGGAACGGGGTGATGTCGGTGAAGCTCATGACGAAACCGCCGCCCGGCATCGGGTTGCCGATCAGTTCGATCACCCGGCCATTGGGGAACAAGCGCTCGGAGGAGTGCGCACGGCCCTGGCGCATCCAGTGCAGGCGCCGCGCCACATGCACCTGCGCCTCGCCCGGGCCGCACAGGCCACGCTCGGCGTTGTAGCGGATGATGTCGGCGATCGGCCGACCCACGCTGATCAGCCCGTCGGGGTAGTTGAACAGTTCCAGGTAACGGCGGTTCCAGGCCACCAGGTGCAGGTTCTGGTCGACCACGCTGATGCCCTGGTTGATGTTCTCGATGGCCCCTTGCAGCAGGGCGCGGTTGAACTGCAGCACCTCACTGGCTTCGTCGGCAATACGCACCACGTCTTCCAGCTGCATGTCGCGGCCTTCGATGGCGGCCTTGACCACGGCGCGGGTCGACGAGGTGCCGAGCACGCCGGCCAGCAGGCGTTCGGTGTGTTCGATCCAGTCGCCGTCGGCGTTCTGGTTGGGGTTGAAGCCCTTGCCCTGGCGGTAGGCGAAGCGGATGAAGCTCTGCCGGGCGCGTTCTTCGCCGACAAAGCGCGAGGCCAGGGTCAGCAGGTCGTCGATCTGCACCGCCAGCAGCGGCTTGCTGCTGGGCCTGGCGCTGGTCTGCTGGCCGATGAAGCGGCCGGCCTGCCAATGCTCGGAAACCCGCGTGCGCGACAGCACCGAGACCCAGGCGAACAGGGTGAAGTTGCCCGCCAGCGACAGCACCACGCCCTGGGTCAGCGGGCTGATCGGCAGGTCAAGCGGGTTGCCGTGCAGCCACGCCAACCCTGGGAACAGCTGCAGCGACCAGCCCACGCTGTGCGCGGCAATCGGCAGCACCAAAGTGTAGAACCACAGGAAAATACCTGCGGCCAGGCCAGCGAACACGCCGCGGCGGTTGGCCTGCTTCCAGTACAGCGCACCGAGCATGGCTGGGGTCAGCTGGGTCACGGCGGCGAAGGCGATCTGGCCGATGGTCGCCAGGCTGGCGGTGGAGCCCAGCAGGCGGTAGCTGACATACGCCAGCAGCAGGATCACCACGATGGTCACCCGGCGTACCGAGAGCATCCAGTGGCGGAACGCCTCGAACGGCCGCTCGGCGTTGGTACGGCGCAGCAGCCAGGGCAGCAGCATGTCGTTGGAGACCATGGTCGACAGCGCCACGGCCTCGACGATGACCATGCCGGTGGCCGCCGAGGCGCCGCCGATGAATGCCAGCAGGGCCAGGCTCGGGTGTGCCTCGGCCAGAGGAAGGCTGATGACGAACGAATCGGAGATCACCGTGCCCGGCAGCAGCATCTGCCCGGCCAGGGCTATCGGCACCACGAACAATGCGGCGAGCGCCAGGTACATCGGGAATACCCAGCGCGCCAGGCGCATGTCCTGGGGTTCGATGTTCTCCACCACGGTGACGTGGAACTGCCGTGGCAGGCAGATGATCGCCATCATCGCCACGGCGGTCTGCACCACCATCGACGGCCAATTGATGGTCTCCTGCCAATAGTCCTGAAGGTGGATCGACTGGCGCGCCTGGCTGAACAGGTCGTCGAAGCCGTCATACAGGTTGAAGACGACGAAGATGCCCACGGCGAGGAAGGCCAGCAGCTTGATCAGTGATTCGAAGGCAATCGCCAGGACCATGCCACGGTGGTGTTCGGTCACGTCCAGGCTGCGGGTACCGAAGACGATGGCGAACAGTGCCAGTACCAGCGACACCACCAGTGCGGTGTCCTGCACGCGGGTGCCGGTGGCGTCGGCATTGGCGCCGATCAGCAGGTTCACCCCCAGCACGATGCCCTTGAGCTGCAAGGCGATGTACGGCAGCACGCCGACCAGGCAGATCAGCGCAACGACCACCGCCAGGGACTGCGACTTGCCGTAGCGCGCGGCGATGAAGTCGGCGATCGAGGTGATGTTCTGTTGCTTGCTGATCAGCACCATCTTCTGCAGCACCCAGGGCGCGAAGATCAGCAGCAGCACCGGGCCCAGGTAGATCGGCAGGAATGCCCAGAGCTGTTCGGCGGCCTGGCCGACCGCGCCGAAGAAGGTCCAGCTGGTGCAGTACACGGCCAGCGACAGGCTGTACACCCAGGCACGCAGCTTCGGCGGCAACGGCGTACTGCGGCGGTCGCCGTAGAAGGCGATGGCGAACATGATGGCCATATAGGCCAGGGCGACCACGGCGATCAGCCCGCTGGACAACGACATGAAGACTCCGAAGCAAAAAGATAACGCGGTCCCGATCAATCAGTCTGGCACGCAGGTGCCGCTTCGTCAGCGCAGACGATGGTCGCAGTGGCAGGTGGTCGCAGGGGGCATCCTGTACTGGCCTCTTCGCGGGCTTGCCCGCTCCCACAGGTACGGCGCTGCCCTCAAGGTATGTGATATCCCTGTGGGAGCGGGCAAGCCCGCGAAGAGGCCAGTACAGCCAACATCAATTACTGCGGGTACCCAGCCAATAAAACACCCCCGCCAGTATCACCGACAACACCAGCAGGTAGAAGATCGCCCCCGGCCACAGATGCACCAGGGCAAACCCCACCATCACCGGCCCCAGCGCCGCACCGAGGTTGGACAGGTTCTGCGCACCGTAATACACCCCACGCAAGTGCTCCGGTGCGATCAGGTCGATGAACATGTACTCGGCCGGGATCACGATGATCTCGCCCAGGGTGAACACCAGCATCGCCAGGCACCACGCCAGCGCCGAACCGGCCAGGGCAAAGCCCAGCAGCCCGGCGATGAACAGGCTCATGCCAGCCAGCAGCCAGGGCATCAGGCGCTGGCGGCTGATGCGGCGGCCGATCAGGTACTGCAGGGCAATCACCGTCACCGCGTTGGTGGTCACCAGGTAACCGATCAGGCGCGCCGCCTCGGCCGGGCTGCTGGTCACCACCAGGTACTGTGACAGGTAGGCGGTGAACTGGCCGAATACCACCGCGCTCAGCACCCCGCCCAGGGTGAAGCATACCAGCCGCCGGTCACGGGCCAGCCCCAGCGCCACCTGGCCAAAGCCGGCCCCGGGCTTGTCCGGTGCACTGGCCTGCAGGCTGCGGTCCCCCAGGCGCCAGTAGGCCAGGCACATGGCCAGGCCGAGCAGGGCAGAGGCGATGAACGGCATATGGTCGTTCAGCTCCAGCATGGCCACGCCCAGCAGCGGGCCGGCGGCGTAGCCGACGTTGCTGAGGGTGTACTTGATGGCGAACACTTCGGCCCGTTCCTCCACCGGCAACAAGGCGCAGAAGCCCGCCTTGGCGGCGATGTCGACCACTGCCAGGGCCAGGTTGATCATTACCAGGCAGAGAAAGAACAGCAGCGCCGAGTTGCTGGCGACCGCGCCGACGAAGGCCAGGGCAAACAGCAGGGTGCTGGCGCTGACCAGTGTGTGGTTGCGCAAGGTATCCACCAGATGGCCGCCATACAGGCTCAGCAGCGAGGCGATGATCAGCGCGCCACCGATCAGCAGGCCGATCTGGCTGATCGGCAGCTGGAAGTTGTCGGCCAGGTACACCACCAGGTAGGGCAGGGTAAGGGCACGGGCGACGGTGAGGGTGAAGGTGGTGGTGAGCAGCAGGCGCACAGTGTGCGGGTAGCGTTTGATGGCGGCGAGCATTGCCACGTCCTTGTTGTGGAATAGCCGAATCGGAGCATATGACAAATGGGGGCTGCTCTGCAGCCCATCGCCGGCAAGCCAGCTCCCACCTCGACCGCATTGATCTCAAGCCATGTGCGGTACCTGTGGGAGCCGGCTTGCCGGCGATGAGGCCGGGACAGGCTTGCTACAGAATCACCGCGCTTGCCAGTCAGTGCATTTCCCATGCAGATTTGTGGCTTGTCGCGCCCGGCGCGCCTCCAATTGAAAAGCCCTCAGGACCAAGGACGATGAGTCACTCCTCGCAATTCACCTTGCTCGGCAAGCGGCGTTTCCTGCCGTTTTTCATCACCCAGTCGCTGGGTGCCTTCAACGACAACCTGTTCAAGCAGTCGCTGATCCTGGCGATCCTGTTCAAGCTCAGCCTGGGCGACGGTGACCGTTCGATCTGGGTCAACCTGTGCGCCCTGCTGTTCATCCTGCCGTTCTTCCTGTTCTCTGCGCTGGGCGGGCAGTTTGGCGAGAAGTTCGCCAAGGATGCGCTGATCCGGGCCATCAAGCTGGCCGAGATCGCGATCATGGCGGTAGGCGCGCTCGGCTTCATCACCAACCACCTGGCGCTGATGCTGGTGGCGCTGTTCGGCATGGGGACTCACTCGGCGCTGTTCGGCCCGGTGAAGTACTCGATCCTGCCGCAGGCCCTGCGCGAAGAAGAACTGGTCGGCGGCAACGGGCTGGTGGAAACCGGTACCTTCCTGGCCATCCTCGCCGGCACCATCGGCGCCGGGGTGATGATGTCGGCTGACAGCTATGCCACCGTGGTGGCTGGTGGCGTGGTCGGCACCGCCGTGCTCGGTTACCTGGCCAGCCGCTGGATCCCGCGGGCCGCTGCCGCTTCGCCGCAAATGCCGCTGGACTGGAACATCTTCAGGCAGTCGTGGGCGATCCTGCGCATGGGCCTGGGGCAGCCGCCGGCGGTGTCGCGCTCGATCGTCGGCAACTCGTGGTTCTGGTTCGTCGGTGCCATCTACCTCACGCAGATCCCGGCCTACGCCAAGGACTGGCTGCACGGTGATGGCACGGTGGTGACACTGGTACTGACCCTGTTCTCGGTGGGGATTGCCTTGGGTTCGCTGCTGTGCGAGCGGCTGAGCGGGCGCAAGGTGGAAATCGGCCTGGTGCCGTTCGGCTCGTTCGGCCTGAGCCTGTTCGGCCTGCTTTGGTGGTGGCACTCCGGCGATGTACCGGCTGCGGCGGCACCGCACGACTGGCTGGCGCTGTTGGGCATGGGCCAGGCCTGGTGGATCCTGCTGTCGATCGTCGGCCTTGGGGTGTTCGGCGGCTTCTACATCGTACCGCTGTATGCGCTGATCCAGGCCCGCACCGCCGAAGACCAGCGCGCCCGGGTGATCGCTGCCAACAACATCCTCAATGCCCTGTTCATGGTGGTGTCGGCAGTGCTCACCATCATCCTGCTGGGCCTGGCCGAGCTGACCATCCCGCAGCTGTTCCTGGTGGTGTCGCTGCTCAATATCGCGGTCAACGCCTATATCTTCAGGATCGTGCCCGAGTTCACCATGCGCTTCCTGATCTGGCTGCTCAGCCATTCGATGTACCGTGTGCAGCACCGCGACCTCGAACGCATCCCCGACGAAGGCGCGGCGCTGCTGGTGTGCAACCACGTGTCGTTCGTCGATGCGCTGCTGCTGGGCGGGGCGATCCGCCGGCCGATCCGCTTCGTCATGTACTACAAGATCTACAACCTGCCGGTACTCAACTTCGTGTTCCGCACCGCAGGCGCCATCCCGATTGCCGGGCGCAACGAAGACCTGGCCATCTACGAACGTGCTTTCGCGCGCATTGCCGAGTACCTGGCCGATGGCGAGCTGGTATGCATCTTCCCTGAAGGCAAGCTGACCGGGGATGGCGAAATCGATGTGTTCAAGGGCGGCGTCAACCGCATCCTCGAAGAAACCCCGGTGCCGGTCATTCCGTTGGCCTTGCAGGGGCTGTGGGGCAGCTTCTTCAGCCGTGACCCGGCCAAGGGCTTTTTCAAGCGCCTGTGGTCGCGGGTGACCATCGTGGCAGGCGCCGCCATCCCGGTGGAGGCGGCGCAGCCAGAAGCCTTGCGTGAGCAGGTCAGCCGCCTGCGCGGCAACCTGCGCTAGGGGAGGGCGTCAGCTGGCGCTGACTTTCAGGCCGACCAGGCCGGTAATGATCAGCGCCACGCTGACCAAGCGTACCAGGGCCATGGACTCGCCGAACAGGATGATGCCGGCGATCACCGTGCCGACGGCGCCGACGCCGGTCCAGATGGCATAGGCGGTACCCAGCGGCAGCTCTTTCATGGCCAGGCCCAGCAGGCCCAGGCTGATGGCCATGGCGGCGACGGTGAGGACGGTGGGCAGTGGCTTGCTGAAGCCGTCGGTGTATTTCAGGCCGACGGCCCAGCCGACCTCGAACAGGCCGGCGAAGAACAGGATGATCCAGGACATGGTGCGTCTCCATCGTTGTGAATGATGGGGCCGTCCCCGGAATGGTCACGCGGTGCGTCGTGAGGTCGTCCTCACAGTGGATACATGGTGCACACCTGCAGCCCTAGGGGCAAGCCTGTACCGGCCCTTTCGCGGGCACGCCCGCTCCCACATCTATGGTCCTCCCAGTTTCTGCAATACTGAATCTGGATGCGTAGTTGGCTTGCCGCAATCTATTCGGCGTCGAAGGGTTAAGGTTCG